>CAIPVK010000177.1 GCA_903868455.1 uncultured Opitutia bacterium | reverse complement strand
TTGGCCATGGGGCATCCTCCCCCCGCCCGCGGCGGGGGGCAAGCGCGATGCGGCGGCTTGCCCGCCGCCCGTCGTCCCGCCTAATGGGACCATGTCCTTCCTCGACGACGCCTTCCTGCCCGATTGGTCGCGCCTCACCGCGGACCGGGCCGAGCCCGACCTCCGCGTCGCCCTCGAGGACGCCCGCGCCCGCCTCGCCGCCTTCCGCACCCAGGATCGTTCCCGTATCGGCTACGACTCCGTGCTGCTCGGGCTGGAGGACGTCACCCGGCGGCTCGACCGCGCGTGGGGCCTGCTCACGCACCTCGACTCGGTCCTCAACTCGCCCGGGCTGCGCAAGGCCCACAACGCCCTCCTCCCCGACATCACCGCCTTCTACACCTCGATCAGCCTCGACCCCGAGGTCTGGGGCGTGCTCAAGGCCTACGCCGCCTCGCCCGAGGCCGCCGGCCTGGCCGGCGTCCGCCGGCGCTTCCTCGAGGAGACCGTCGCCGGCTTCGTCGAGAGTGGCGCCGACCTGCCCGAGGACCGCAAGCGCCGGCTGGCCGAGGTCAACGCCCGCCTCGCCGAGGTCGCCCAGCGCTACTCCGAGAACGTCCTCGACTCCACCAACGCCTGGGAGCTCGTGGTCGAGGACGCGTCGCGCCTCCGCGGGCTCCCCGCCTCCGCCCTCGCCGCCGCCCTCCAGTCCGCCGCCGCCAAGGGCCGCGAGGGCTGGCGCTTCACCCTGCACGCGCCCTCGCTGATCCCGATCCTCACCCACGCGGAGGACGAGGCCCTGCGCCGCGAGGCCTGGGAGGCGAGCGCCGGCGTCGGCCGCCGGGCGCCGCATGACAACACCGCCCACGTCGCCGAGCTGCTCGCGCTGCGCCAGGAGAAGGCGACCCTGCTTGGAAAGGCCCACTTCCCGGACCTCGTCCTCGCCCGCCGCATGGCGGGTCGCGGCGAGCGCGCCCTGCGCTTCGTCGAGGACCTGCACGCCCGCGTGCGCGGCCGCTTCGCGGAGGAGACCGCCGAGCTCGAGGCGTACCGCGCCGCCAAGGCCGGCGACGCCGCGCGTCCGCTCCATCCCTGGGAGTTCGCCTTCTGGGGGGAGCGGCTGCGCAAGGAGCGCTGCGGTTTCGACGACGAGACGATCCGCCCTTGGTTCCCGGTCGACGGCGTCGTCAACGGCATGTTCGCCCTCTTCGGCGGACTGCTCGGCTTCCGCGTGCTGGGTCGGGACACCGTCCACCTCGACCCCGCCACCGGCATCCGCTCGGTCTCGCCCGCCAGCGGCGCGCGCGCCGAGGGCGCGCCCGTGCCCGTCTGGCACCCGGAGGTCCGATTCTACGAGCTGTGGGACGGCTCCCGCCACCTCGGCTCCTTCTACACCGACTGGTTCCCGCGCGAGTCCAAGCGCGGCGGCGCCTGGATGAACTTCCTGCGCACCGGCGGACCGCGCCCCGGCGGCGCGTTCGCGCCGCACCTCGGCCTGATGTGCGGCAACTTCACGCCGCCCGTCGCGGGCCGCCAGGCCCTGCTCAGCCACGACGAGGTCACGACCGTCTTCCACGAGTTCGGCCACCTCCTCCACCACCTGCTCTGCGAGGTCGAGGTGGAGTCGCTCGCCGGCACCCGCGTCGCCTGGGACTTCGTCGAGCTGCCCTCGCAGATCCTCGAGAACTGGTGCTGGTATCGCGAGCCGCTGGACACCTTCGCGCGCCACCACGAGACGGGCGAGCCCCTCCCCGACGCGCTCCTCGCGCAGCTCGACGCCGCCGCGACCTTCCGCGCCGCCTCGGCCTGCATGCGCCAGCTGGCCTTCGGCAAGCT
>CAIPVK010000176.1 GCA_903868455.1 uncultured Opitutia bacterium | reverse complement strand
CGGCCAGCTGATGCACGCCAACGTGAGCGTCTGGGCCTGGTCGCCCTACCACACCGTCGGAAACTCCTTCGCCAACGTCGGCGTGCCGAAGGACAAGGCCTGGGTGCACAGCATCGACCCGAATCCCACCTCGCGACGCGGCGGGCACACCATGCCCGACATGGCCTACCTGATGAACCACGCGCTGTGGGACAGCTTCTACTTCTCCGGCGCGGCGCCCCGCCTCAAGGCCTCCGGACGCAGCGGCGCCTACGCGAGCGTCCGCCTCGCCACGACGCAGGAGATCCTCGACGCCTTCGCCGACGGCACGGGCACGCTCGCCAACCCGCGGCTCCGCCTCCACCGCCCCGCCGGCCAGCCCGCGCCCGACACCGTCTTCGCCGCCACCGGCTTCCACACGCCGACCGCCGCCGGCCAGTCGCCCAACGGCCACCGCCGACTCGCGTCCTTCCTGCTCAACGACGGCGCCTTCAACGTGAACTCCACCTCGGTCGAGGCCTGGACCGGCCTGCTCGCCTCCGTGCGCTCGATCGGCCTCGGCTCGGCCGCGGCGGGGGCCGACGGCTACCGCTTCCCCCGCGTGATCGGCACGGCGAGCCAACAGGCGGCCGCGCGCAACCTTACGGCCGCCTCGTACTGGAACGGCTTCGTCAGCCTCACCGAGGCCCAGCTCCGCGCCCTCGCCCAGGGCATCGTCGACGAGATCAAGGCCCGCGCCCGCTTCCACCAGCGCACCGAGCGCGACCAGGAATACCCGCCGGCCACGCCGCCCGGCGCGACCGGCCCGCGTCGCTTCCGCGGCTTCCCCGCCGCGCTCGAGCCGGGCACGCCCTACCTCGGCCTGACCGAGTTCGTGAACCGCTACCTCGGGCCGACCAAGCAGGCCGGCGCCCACGTCGGGCGCTCGCTCTACCAAATCCGACACGACGCCGCCGAGGCGCCGGGCACGCTCTCCGCCGCGGCCAAGAAGTACTTCTGGACCTTCGGGTCGGGCACGCTCGAGTCGGCCATCGGCCGGGCCGACAAGGCGCTCGGCTCGAACGCCATCGCCGCCGCGCCGAGCGGCGCCGCAGGGATCGTCGCGGCCGTCTCGCACAACTGGACCTACGTCACGCCCGGCCTCGCCTCCGGCGGACAGGGCAGCCGGACGGGCATGCCCATCGGCTACTTCCTCCGCAACGTGGAGATCCCCGCGCCCGACGCGACCGACGCCTACAGCGCGACGTCCGCCAACCGCGCGCACAACGGCCTCGGCGCCCCGGGCTGCCTCTTCCAGGCCGACCTGCTCCAGGCGCTCGGCCCCGCGCTCGCCAGCCGCTCCGACACCTTCGTCATCCGCGCCGCGGGCGACGGCGCCACGCTCGCCGAGGCCGGCTCCCGGCCCACGACCGCCGTCCTCGAGCTCGTGGTCCAGCGCGTGCCCGACTTCGTCGACCCGCGCAACGCGCCGGAGACCCGCCTGACCGACCCCAACCTGCTCGCGGTCAACCGCGCGCTCGGGCGACGCTTCAAGGTCGTCTCCGCGCGCTGGCTTGCGCCCGACCAGATTTGAGCGACAACCCCTCCACCCCGCCATGCAAGCCCTGACCGCCGAGGCCGTCCGCAAGGTCTTCCCCGCCGAGCCCGCCCCCCACGTCGCCCTCGACGGCATCGACCTGCGCGTCGAGGCCGGCGAGCTGTTCTTCCTGCTCGGCGCCTCCGGCTGCGGCAAGACGACGCTCCTGCGCTGCATCGCGGGGCTGGAGACGCCCACCTCGGGCGCCATCCGCTTCGGCGACCGCGACGTCACCCGCCTGCCCCCGCACCTGCGCGAGGCCGCGATGGTCTTCCAGAGCTACGCGCTCTGGCCCCACCTGACGGTGGAGCAGAACGTCGCCTTCGGCCTCGAGGAGCGCAAGGTGCCCGCCGCGGAGATCCGCCGCCGCGTGGCCGAGGCGCTCGAGGGCGTCCGCATGTCGGCCCTGGCGGGCCGAGGCATCGACCAGCTCTCCGGCGGCCAGCAGCAGCGAGTGGCCCTGGCCCGCGCCCTCGTGGTGCGCCCGCGCGTGCTCCTGCTCGACGAGCCCCTCTCCAACCTCGACGCCCAGCTGCGCGTCG
>CAIPVK010000175.1 GCA_903868455.1 uncultured Opitutia bacterium | reverse complement strand
CGCCTGAAGAAATTCCTCAACTTCGTCGGGCTGGCGGTCGACCCCGAGGGCCGCTTCCTCGCCGAGATGCGCCGCACCGAGGGCATGGCCGAGCTGATGGCCTGCTGCGACCGCCACCTGCTCGGCGAGCGCGCCGGCGAGGCCTACGCCCTCGAGCCCCATCCCGGCCTCGTCGCCCGCCCGACCCGCGAGACAAGGCAGGGGTGCGGCTTGGATTAGATCTCAGAGGATAGAATTCAAAGTGAAGATGGGGAGCGGGGAGTGGGGAGTGGGGAGTGGGGAGCGGGGAGCGCGATATAAGCTGCCCGGCTAACCCGCTAGCCTGCTAAACGGGCCAAAGGACTGCAGGGAGTCGCGGTTGCGCTGCGACGCTGTCGCGCTGTGTCGCCGCTGAGACATTCCCGAACGGGCCAGCTGTGCAGCGGATGAGCAAGCTGCACGCCCCCACGCTCCCCGCTCCCTCCCGGGTTAGCAAGTTGCCCGCTCCTCGCTCCCCGCTCCCCGCTCCTCGCTCCCCGCTCATCGCCCCGCTTTATCCTTCCTTCCCCGCCCCCGAGCGGATTGCCTCGGTCCCATGTTCATCGACGAGGTCAAGGTCCACCTGAAGGCGGGCGACGGCGGCTCCGGCTGCCTGTCGTTCCGTCGCGAGAAGTTCATCCCCAAGGGCGGGCCCGACGGCGGCAACGGCGGTCGCGGCGGCGATGTCGTCCTCGTCTGCGACACCAACCAGGGCGACCTCGAGGACTACCGCTGGCAACCCCACCGGAGCGCCCAGAACGGCCAGCCCGGGATGGGGCGGATGCGCACCGGCTTCGACGGCAAGCACCTCGAGATGCGCCTCCCCCCGGGCACCCAGGTCCTCGATTTCGAGACCGGGCGCCTCGTCGCCGAGCTCACCGAGGTCGGCGAGCGCGTCACCCTCCTCGAGGGCGGCCGCGGCGGCACGGGCAACGCCGCCTTCAAGAGCTCGGTCAACCAGGCGCCGCGGACCACGACGCCCGGCAAGCCCGGGCAGACGGGCTCCTTCCGCCTCGTCATCAAGACGATCGCCGACCTCGGCCTCGTCGGCTTCCCCAACGCGGGCAAGTCGTCGCTGACGCGCGCGCTGACCTCGGCCCGACCCAAGGTGGCGCCCTACCCCTTCACCACGCTGCACGCGAACGTCGGCGTCATCGAGTACCCCGACCGCCACGGCCGCATCCATCTCGCGGATATCCCCGGCTTGATCGAGGGCGCGAGCGAGAACCGCGGCCTCGGCCATCGGTTCCTCAAGCACATCGAGCGCTGCTCGCTGCTCGTCTTCCTGATCGACCTCTCGGGCGCCGAGGGTCGCAGGCCCGAGGCCGACTACAAGGTGCTCGACCGCGAGCTGCGGCTCTACTCGAAGGTCCTCGCCGCCAAGCCCCGGCTGGTCGTGGCCAACAAGACCGACCTCCCCGCGTCGGCCGCCAACCTGGAGCGCCTCCGCGCCAAGGTGGCCGTCCCCGTCGTCCCCATCTCCTGCCTCGACGGCTCCGG
>CAIPVK010000174.1 GCA_903868455.1 uncultured Opitutia bacterium | reverse complement strand
GGTCGACGTGCGAGGGGTCCTCGACGGCGATTTCGGCGCACTGGAAGCCCCAGCGGGCGAACTTGCGCAGGAGCGCGGGCGCCTGGGCCGTGGTGAAGGGGCTGGTGTAGAGGAAGGAGTTGAGTCCGAAGCGCATGGGGGAGGCGACCATCCTTGGCGGCGCGGGGGCGGGGTCAAGCGAGCCTCGTTGCGTCAGGCCGAAAAGCGCCCATGATGGCGGGTCGAGATGGACAACGTCACGCACGCCGCGCTCGGACTCTGCGCGGGCCTCGCCGCCCGGCGCGCCGGCGCGCCCCTCTTGCCGGCGGCGGTGGCGGCGCTGATCGCCGGTGAGCTGCCCGACGCCGACCTGCTCATCCGCTCGGCGTACGACCCCCTCGTGGCCTTCCGCTGGCACCGCCACTTCACGCACAGCTTCCTGCTTTGGCCCGTGCTCGCGGCCATCGCGGCGGGGATCGCGGCGTGGTTCTTCCGCAAGAAGCCCGATTCGGGCTTCCGCGCGCTCTACCCGGTCGCCCTCGCGGGCGGCCTGTCGCACGTCCTCAACGACGCCTGCACGAGCTACGGCACGCTGGTGCTCTGGCCCTTCAGCGACGCGCGGGTCGCATGGGACTGCCTCCCCATCATCGACCTCGCGCTGACCCTCCCGCTCATCGCCCTCGCCTGGCTCGCCTGCAAGCGGGGGACGCGCGCCTGGGCGCTCGCGGGCGTCGCCTGGTTCCTCGCCTACGCGGGGATGGGACGTCTCCAGCACGGCCGGGCGGAGGCCGCCCTGCTCGCCGAGCTCGGCGGCGCGCGCCCCGAGCGCATCGCCGTCAAGCCCACCGTCTCCAACCTCGTCCTCTGGCGCGGGGTGTGGCAGGACGGGCAGACCTGGCGCACGGCGGCCATATGGACGGCGCCCTTCGCGACCCCGAGGGTCACCCTGGGCGAGACGCGGCCGGTCTGGAGCGCGACCGACCCCACCCTGCCCGCCGAGGGCACGCGGGCGAGGGCGCTGCTGGAGGACTTCAACCGCTTCACCGGCGGGTGGAACTCGGTGGAGGATGCGCCCGAGGGCGGCCGCCTCATCGGCGACATCCGGTTCGCCACCATCCCGACGCGCGCCGCGCCGCTCTGGGGCGTCCATGTCCGGGCCGCGGAGCCGGCGCACTTCGAGGTGCGGATGGACCGGCGGATCCACGACGGGGATTGGTCGCGGTTCGGACGGCTCCTGATGGGGCTGCCGCCCGGGGGCCCGTGATTTGGTTCTTTTCTCCGAGGCGGCCCGGGCGGAGAAAGGGCGCGTGAGCGCGCCATCGCCCGAACCGCACCCCGCGGACCTCCGGCACCTGCACACGCGGGTCGGGCTCGCCGCGCTCTGGCTCGTCAGTCGCCTCCCCTGGTCGGCGCAGCGCGCGCTCGCCAACGTGTCGGGCTGGCTCGCGTTCCATGTCGTCCGCATCCGCCGGAAGGTGGTCGAGACCAACCTCCGCCTCTGCTTCCCGGAGCTGGGAGAAGCCGCGCGGCGCGAACTGGCCCGGCGGCACTACCAGTCGCTCGCGCTCGGCATCCTCGAGGTCGCACGATGCTGGTGGCGCAAGCCGGCCGACCTGCCGCCCCACCGCATCGAGGGGGTCGACCTGCTGCGGGCCGCCGCGGCGCGGGGCAAGGGCGTGCTGCTGGTGTCGGGCCACTTCACCACGCTCGAGATCACCGGGCGGATGCTGTCGCTGGCGCACCCCATCGCCTGCCTCTACCGCGACCCCAACAACCCCTTGCTCGCGGCGCACCTGCGGCGCCATCGCACGGCCTGGGCGACGCGGGCCATCGAGATGCGCGACCTGAAGGGCCTGCTCGGCGCGCTGCGCGCCGGGGAGATCGTCTGGTACGCCCCCGACCAGGCCAAGCGCACCGCGCAGTCCGAGCTCCTCCCTTTCTTCGGGGAGCCCTGCGTCACCAACACCTCGACGCCGCGGCTCGCGGAGATGACGGGCGCGTCGGTGCTCACCTTCCACGCGCGCCGCGAGGCCGACGGCTCGTACACGCTCACGTTGGCGGACGCCCCGGCGGGCATCCCCTCGGGCGACCCGGCGG
>CAIPVK010000173.1 GCA_903868455.1 uncultured Opitutia bacterium | reverse complement strand
GGTCGACGTGCGAGGGGTCCTCGACGGCGATTTCGGCGCACTGGAAGCCCCAGCGGGCGAACTTGCGCAGGAGCGCGGGCGCCTGGGCCGTGGTGAAGGGGCTGGTGTAGAGGAAGGAGTTGAGTCCGAAGCGCATGGGGGTCCCGGCATCCTTGGCGGGGGTCGGCCGGGGTCAAGCGAGGCTCGTTGCCTTGGCGGCGAAAGCGGTCATGATGGAGGGCCGACATGGACAACCTCACGCACGCCGCCCTCGGCCTCTGCGCGGGCCTCGCCGCCCGCCGCGCGGGCGCGCCCGTCCTGCCCGCGGCGGTGGCCGCGCTCGTCGCGGCCGAGCTGCCCGACGCCGACCTGCTCATCCGCTCGGCCGACGACCCCCTCGTCGCCTTCCGCTGGCACCGCCACTTCACCCACAGCCTCCTCCTCTGGCCCGTGCTGGCGGCGCTCGCGGCCGGGATCGCCGCCTGGATCTTCCGCCGGAAGCCGGACTCGGGCTTCCGGGCGCTGTACCCGGTGGCCCTCGCGGGCGGCCTCTCGCACGTCCTCAACGACGCCTGCACGAGCTACGGGACGCTCGTCCTCTGGCCGTTCAGCGACGCCCGCGTGGCATGGGACTGCCTCCCCATCATCGACCTATCGCTGACCCTGCCGCTGGTCGCGATGGGGTTCCTCGCGTGGAAGCGCGGCTCGCGCGCCTGGGCCCTGGCGGGCGTCGCCTGGTGCGCGGCCTACGCGGGGATGGGGCGGCTCCAGCACGCGCGGGCCGAGGCGGCGTTGCTCGCGACGATCGGTGGCGCGACCCCCGAACGCCTCGCGGTGAAGCCGACCGTCTCGAACCTCGTGCTCTGGCGCGGCGTCTGGCAGGACGGCGACACGTGGCGGACGGCGGCGATCTGGACGGCGCCGTTCGCGACCCCGAGGGTCACGCTCGGCGAGACGCGCCCTGTGTGGAGCCCGGCCGACCCCGCCCTGCCCGCCCCCGGCACGCGGGCGCGCGGGCTGCTGGAGGACTTCAACCGCTTCACCGGCGGGTGGAACTCGGTCGAGGACGTCCCCGAGGGCGGCCGCCTGATCGGGGACATCCGCTTCGCGACCATCCCGACCCGCGCGGCCCCGCTCTGGGGCGTCCACGTGCGGGCGGCCGAGCCGGCGCACTTCGAGGTCCGCATGGACCGGCGCATCCACGAGGGCGACTGGGCGCGCTTCGGACGCCTGCTGATGGGCAGGGCCCCGGGCGGCGAGTGATTTGGGTCTTCCCTCCCGGGCGGCCCGTGCGGAGAACATCGGCGTGAGCGCGTCCCCGACCGAACCGCACCCCGCGGACCCCCGGCATCTCCACACCCGGCTCGGGTTGGCCGCGCTCTGGCTCGTGAGCCGGCTGCCCTGGCGCCTCCAGCGCGCGCTCGCCGACGCGCTCGGCTGGGTCGCGTTCCACCTCGTGCGCGTCCGGCGCGGCGTGGTGGAGGCGAACCTGCGCCTCTGCTTCCCCGAGATGGACGAGGCCGGCCGCCGACGTCTCGCCCGCCGCCACTACCAATCCCTAGCCCTCGGCATCCTCGAGGTCGCCCGTTGCTGGTGGCGCGACCCCGCCGCGCTGCCGTCGCACCGCATCGAGGGGATCGAGCTGCTGCGCGCGGCGGCGGCCAGGGGCAAGGGCGTGCTCCTCGTCTCGGGACACTTCACGACGCTCGAGATCACCGGGCGCATGCTCTCGCTGCGGCAGCCGACGGCCTGCCTCTACCGCGACCCCAACAACCCCGTGCTGGCGGCCCTGCTGCGGCGCCATCGCTCTGTCTGGGCGACCCGCGCCATCGAGATGCGCGACCTGAAGGGGCTGATCGGGGCGTTGCGCGCGGGCGAGGTCGTCTGGTACGCTCCCGACCAGGGGAAGCGCACGGCGCAGTCCGAGCTCCTGCCCTTCTTCGGCGAGCCGTGCATCACCAACACCTCGACGCCGCGGCTCGCGGAGATGACGGGCGCGTCGGTGCTCACCTTCCACGCGCGCCGCGAGGCCGACGGCTCGTACACGCTCACGTTGGCGGACGCCCCGGCGGGCATCCCCTCGGGCGACCCGGCGG
>CAIPVK010000172.1 GCA_903868455.1 uncultured Opitutia bacterium | reverse complement strand
GTCTTCGCGGCGGCCTACAACCTCCTGACCGTCGGTTTGGCCCTCACCGGCCACATGTCGCCGTTGCTCGCCTCGGTCATGATGCCCACCAGCGCGATCCTCACGGTGCTGCATGTGACGGCGAGGATGGGTGGGAGGAAATAGGGGATGGGGGAATGGGGGACTAGGGGGCCAGGGAATGACGAGGAGGACGAGGAGGCGGAGGATTGATCTAGCGGGAGCAAAGCTCCCTCCGCTCGCCCGCTAGCACCGCCAAACAGCCATCCTGCTGGTCCGCTGTCAAACCCGCTTCCATCGCTGGAATGGGTAGGGACGCCTCTCCGAGGCGTCCGCGGCCGGCTCGGAGAGCCAGCCCTACCTAGATGCTGCGGCCGGCTCGGCGAGCCAGCCCTACCCTGGACAGGTTTCAGATGAAAGAATTCAAAGTAAAGTAGGGGGACGATTCCCCTAGCAGCCAGCCCCGCCGCGCCGCGGACCCCGCCTTTCCGCTGAATGGGTAGGGACGCCTCTCCGAGGCGTCCGCGGCCGGCTCGGCGAGCCAGCCCTACCTCAGTGACACGCCAACAAAAAGGCCCCGGCTTGCGCCGGGGCCCGGTGGTCGCGCTCAGGCGCCCTTAGCCGAGGTCGCCCTCGGGGGAGGGGCCGCGGTCGCGGCTGTGGCGGCGCTCGCCGCGGTCGGGACGGTCGCCGCGGGGGCGGTCGCCGAACGAGGGCTTGGGGGCGGGCACGTACTCACGGCCCTCCTTCTCGGCGATGGCGGCGCGGCGCGAGAGGCGGACGCGGCCCTTGTCGTCGATGCCGACGCACTTGACGATGATCTCGTCGCCCAGCTTGCAGACGTCCTCGACGCGGTTGACGCGGAAGTCGGCGAGCTCGGAGACGTGGACGAGGCCTTCCTGGCCGGGGAGGCACTCGACGAAGACGCCGAACTCCTTCACCGAGCGGACGATGCCCTTGTAGGTCTTCTCGAGCTCGATCTGGGCCGAGATGAGGTTCACCTCGTTGACGGCGCGGGCGAGCTTCTCGCCGTCCGTCGCGAAGATGGTGACCCAGCCGGAGTCGTCCTGGTCGATGTCGATCTGGCAGCCGGTGTACTCGGTGATGCGCTTGATGTTCTTGCCGCCGGGGCCGATGAGGGCGCCGATCTTGTCGGAGGGGATCTTCACGCGGTGGGTGCGGGGCGTGTGCTGCTTGAGCTCCGCGCGGGTGGCGGGCATGGCGCGCTCCATGATCCCGAGGATGGCGTCGCGGGCCACCTTGTTCTGGGCCACGGCCTCCTTGACGATGGAGAACGGCAGGCCGTGGATCTTGAGGTCGAGCTGGAAGGCGGTGATGCCCTCGCGCGTGCCGCAGATCTTGAAGTCCATGTCGCCGAAGTGGTCCTCGGCGCCGATGATGTCGGTCAGGACCTTGTGGGCCACGATCTTGCCGCCCTGCTCGTCGGAGACGAGGCCGCAGGAGATGCCGGCCACGGGGGCCTTGATGGGCACGCCGGCGTCCATGAGGGCGAGGGTGCCGCCGCAGACGGAGGCCATCGAGGTGGAGCCGTTGGACTCCATGATCTCGGAGACGAGGCGGATGGAGTAGGGGAAGTCCTGCTCCGAAGGCAGCACCGAGAGGAGGGCGCGCTCGGCGAGGTTGCCGTGGCCGGTCTCGCGGCGGCTGGTCATGCCGAAGCGGCCGGTCTCACCGACCGAGAAGGGCGGGAAGTTGTAGTGCAGCAGGAAGGAGCGGGTCTTGGGACCGCCGGTGATGGCGTCGATCTCCTGGGCGTCCTTGGATGTGCCGAGGGTGGCCAGGACGAGGCCCTGGGTCTCGCCGCGCTGGAAGAGCGCGGAGCCGTGGACGCGGGGGAGGACGTCGACCTCGCAGCTGATCTTGCGGAGGTCGGCGGGGCCGCGGCCGTCGGCGCGCTTGCCGGCCTCGAGGATGGCGGAGCGGTAGACCTTCTCCTGCAGCTTCTCGAAGGCCATCTTGACGTGGCGGGCGTCGAAGGTGGCGCCGAGCTCGGCGGCGCAGGCCTCCTTGGCCTTCTCCATGACGGCCTTCACCGCGTTGCCGCGGGCGGCCTTGGACTCGATGAAGATCGCCTTGCGGAGCTGGTCGCCCTCGGCGGCCACGCGCTCGCAGATGGCGACGACCTTGGCGTCGGGCAGCTGGAGGGCGAAGGTGCGCTTGGCCTTGCCGATCTTGGCCGCGAGCTCGCGCTGGGCCTTGATCAGGGGCTGGATGGCCTTGTGGCCGAACTCGAGCGCCGCGAGGAAGTCGGCCTCGGAGATCTGGTCGGCCTCGCCCTCGATCATCATCATGTCGCGCTCGTTGCCGACGTAGATGAGGTTGAGGTCGGACTCAAAGATCTGCGAGTGGGTGGGATTGGCGACGAACTGGCCGTTGACACGGCCGACGCGGACGCCGGCGATGGGGCCGTTCCAGGGGATGTCCGAGGTGAAGACCGCGGCGGAGGCGGCGGTGACCATGAGGGCGTCGGGGTCGTTCTCGCCGTCGGCGGAGAGGACGAGGCCGATGACCTGGACCTCGTTGAGGAAGCCCTCGGGGAAGAGGGG
>CAIPVK010000171.1 GCA_903868455.1 uncultured Opitutia bacterium | reverse complement strand
CGCCATCTGGTATCGCAAGGCGGCCGACCAAGGGGTGGCCCGCGCCCAGTGCCTGGTCGGTTGGTGCCACCTCTTCGGCCGGGGCGTCCCCCGGGACCTGGTGGCGTCGGCGGTCTGGTATCGCAAGGCGGCGGAGCAGGGGGACGCGCATGCCTGCCTCATGCTGGCCAGGGCCCATCGCACCGGGCAGGGCGTCGTGCGCGACGTCGGGCTCGCCATGTCCTGGATCCGCCGCGCCGCCCAAGCCGGGAGCCCGGACGCCATGGTCGCCCTCGCGAGCTGCTATGCCGATGGCTACGGGGTCGAGCGGGATGACGCCGAGAGCCTGCGCTGGCTTCAGCGCGCCGCGGAGCGCGGCTTCCCGATCGCGAAGCTCGGCTTGGCGGAGCATTATCTCGGCGGCCGCGGGGTCGAGGTGGACAGGTCCCGCGGGCTCGCCCTGCTGCGCGAGGCCGCGGACGCGGGCTATTGGCATGCGCAGCAGCGGCTGGCCGGGATCCTCGCGGCCGGCGAGATCGCGCCGCGCGACGAGGTCGAGGCGCTCGCCCTCCTCGCCCTCGCCGCTCGCCAGCATCCGGCGGAGGTCGCGGGCGCGGCCGACCTGCTGCGCGCGCGCATGGACGGCGAAGCCCAGCGCCGCGCCAGGGAGCGTTACCACGAGCTCGCGGCCAAGACCCCGCTCGGCCCCGACCATTTCCTGGTCGCGCTCTACCGGATGGACGAGATGCGCTGAGCGCCGATTGGCGCTTGTCGCCAAGGGAGGTCGACCCACGCTGTCGCCGTGGAGCTCCATTGTCCCGACTGCGGCCTGCCCATCCCGACATCCGAGGTCGCGCCCTCGGCCGGCCTCGCGGTCTGCCGCAGCTGCGACAAGACCTTCGGGCTCGAGGCCTGCCAGACCGCCGCCCCGATCGGCAGCCGTTTCCACCCCCTGCCGACCGACCCGCCCAAGGGCGTGACGGTCGAGGAGCTGATGGACGGGTTTCGCCTCACGCTCACCACCCGCAACGGCGCCGCGTTCTTCCTCATCCCCTTCATGATCGTGTGGAGCGGGTTCTCCTTGGGCGGCATCTACGGCACGCAGATCTACAAGGGCGAGTTCGACCTCGGCCAGTCCCTCTTCGGCATCCCCTTCGTCCTCGGCACCCTCCTCTTCGGCTCGATCGCCCTGATGAGCGCCTTCGGCAAGGTCGTCCTCGAGGTCCGCAACGGCGTCCTGCTCCACCGCGTCGGTTTCCTCGGCCTCTATTGGACGCGCCGGCGCGATTGGAACGCCTTCGACCGCGCCGAGCTCGAGGAATCCACCCGTCGGGGCAAGGGCGGCTACAGCACGACCCACTCGATCTCGCTCAAGGGGCCCGACGGCGAGCATGAGGTCGCCTCCGGCGTGACGCGCGAGCGCCTGGCCTGGGCCTTGCGCTACCTCAACGCCAAGCTGGCCCTCGGCCGCTGACTTTTCCGCGCGGCCGGGGTTGGAGAGGCATGCGCCTCCTCGCCCTTCTCCTGCCCGCCCTCGTCCTGGCCGCCAACCCGGCTCCGGCGGCCAAGGCCGGATTCGTCCTGCGCAGCCCCGTCATGACGGAGGGCGGCGCCATCCCGCGCGAGTTCACCGGCGATGGCGACGGGGTGAGCCCGCCCCTCGAGTGGTCGGGCGCGCCCGCCGGCACCAAGAGCTTCGCCTTGGTCATGCACCACATTCCGCATCCCGGCGAGGCCGCCCGCTGGTATTGGACGGTCTGGGGCATCCCCGCGGACACCAAGTCGCTGGCCAAGGGCGCCAAGGGCGTCGGCACCTCCGGCACCAATTGCGTGAGCCGCGCCCTCGGCTACGCGCCGCCCCATTCGAAGGGTCCCGGGGTCAAGCGGTACACCCTCACGCTCTACGCCCTCTCGTCGTCGCCCGACCTCAAGGTGCCGCCGTCCCAGGTCACGCGCGACGTCCTCCTCGCCGCGATCAAGGACCGGACCCTGGCCAGCGCCGAGTTGAGCTTCACCTACGATCGGACCGACCTCGCGGGCAAGGAGGAGGGCGGAAAGCGCCC
The DNA here is from genome assembly GCA_903868455.1 of uncultured Opitutia bacterium. Lineage (GTDB taxonomy): Bacteria > Verrucomicrobiota > Verrucomicrobiia > Opitutales > UBA953 > UBA8828. The sequence goes on along the minus strand of CAIPVK010000171.1, from coordinate 145 downwards.
CGCGCCCTCCCGGTCCGGTCGCTGACCGCCGAATCCCCCTTGCCCTCGGGCGGGGGATTTGGGCAATCTCGGCCTGTCATGCTCGACCCCAAGTTCCTGCGCGAGAACACCGACGCCGTCCGCCAGGGCGTCGCCCGGAAGAAGT
>CAIPVK010000170.1 GCA_903868455.1 uncultured Opitutia bacterium | reverse complement strand
CGTCGACTGCGACTACCTGGCGCCGGTCGAGCGCGGCGACCGCGTGAGCCTCGCCCTCTCGCCCGCCGAGATCGGCGACAAGCGCCTCGTCTGGCGCTTCGAGGCCTCGGTCGCCGGCCGGCCGGTGGCGAAGGGCTCGCTTGTGACCGTTCACGCGCGCCGGGAGGCCGACGGCCCGATGCAGGCCTCGCTCATCCCCGACGAGGTGAAGCGCGCCCTCGAGGCGCGGTTCCGTTGATGGCCGACGCGGCCGCCGAAGCGGGGCGCCGCCCGCCCGCCTGGCTGCTCGCCGCCTTGCTCGCCCTCGGCGTGGTCCTCGCCGCGGCGGCCATGGGGCGGCCGTTCCACGCCGACGAGGCCGGCCAGTGGTCGCTCGCCGCCGAGGGCCGTCCGCACAGCCTGACGGGCGACCGCTTCCACGGCCCGGCGCTGGGTCTGTCCGCGCGCGCCGCGGCCGCCGTCGCCGGCCAGCCCTTGGCCGAGGCCTCCGCCGCCTTCCTGCGGTCCGTCCCCGTCGCCTTCGCGCTCAGCCTGGCCTTCATCCCGTGGGCGCTGCCCTCGGAAGGGCGGCGCGGCTGGGTCGCGGGCCTGCTCGCGCTCCCGGTCGTCCTCCTCTCGGCGCGCTTCATCCAGGAACCCCTCATGGCCGCCGCCTTGGTCTGGTCGGCCGCGCTGTGGCTGCGCGCCGGGCCCGAGGGGGCCGCGCGCCCGCGGCTGCTCTCCGGCCTTTGCGCCGGCCTGGCCCTTGCCTGCAAGGTGACCGCCGCGCTGCACCTGGTGCTGGCGGCCGCGGCCGTGCTCCTGCTCCGGAGGTCCGCGCCCGGCTGGCGGGGCTTCGCCGCCTTCCTCGCCGGCTTGGTCGCCTCCTGGGCGCTCGGGCAGAGCAGCCTGTTCACGGATCTTCCCGCCTTGTCGACCTGGTGGAAGCAGCTCTTCCGCGCCTTCGGCGTGGCCACGGGGGCGAGCGAGCCGCCCCTGCCGATGGGCTCGCCGGCGCCCTGGATTATCACGGCCCTCCTGCTCGCGATCGCCCTCGGCTGCCGGATGCTCCCGCGACGCGACGCGGCGCGCGCCTCAGGGCGCCCCGAGGATGTCCTCCTGCTCGCCGCCGCGGCGGCCTACGCCGTCCATCTGTCCCTTCCCTACAAGACGCCCTGGCTGCTGCTGACCCCGGACGCCATCCTGCTCGTCCTCGTCCTCCCCGCGCTCGCGTCGGCTACCGGCTTCCTGCGGGGACTGGTTCCCGTCGCGGCCGGATTGGCCACGGTGGCCGCCGCCGACCGCCACGATTACGTGGAGACGTCCGCGGACGTGCCCGCGCTGGCCGCCGCGCTGCGCGAGCCGGACAGCCGGCCGGAACTCGTCCTGGTGCGCGGCGACCACGTCTGGCCCTTCCCCTTCTACCTGCGCGGCCTCCGCGTCGGCTATGGTGCCGTGCCCGACCCCGCGCAGGCGGAAGTATGGATCCTTCAGGCCTCCGGTTCCGAGCCGCCCCAGGCCGAAGGCCGGCGGGCGATCGCCTTCGCCGTGCGCGACAACGAGCTTTGGTGGGCGCTCGCCCCCGAGCCCCTTGCCGGCCGCCTCGAGGCCGCCCTCCGTGCCGCCCGATGAGCCGACCTTCCCTCCGCTTCCATCGGCCGGCCCTCGGTTGCGACTTCGAGCTGCGCTTTCCCGGCGACGAGGACGCCTCGTATCTGCGGACCGCGCTGGAATCCGTCTGGGACCGGCTCGAGTCCGTCGCCGCCGAGCTCGACCCTGGGCGGCCGGGAAGCGCCCTCGCCGCCGCCAACCGCATGACCGCGGGCGAGCGCCTGCGGGTGCCGTCCCACCTGCAGGCCTGCCTCGCCCTCGCCGGGCGCCTGCATGCCGACACCTCCGGCGCCTATGACGCGCGCGTCCCGGCCGGCGCGACCCGCGCCGTCTGGATGGATGCCCGGGCGGGCGCCTGGAGGCTCGCGGGCGCCGACCTCGTCTGCGAGCGTCCGGGTTGGCGGCTCGACCTGCTCGACCTCGCGCGCGGCCTCGCCCTGGACCGGATGGGCGAGACGCTGCGCGAGTGGGGGCTCGGCCACGCCCTGCTCGTCGCGGGCGGCTCGGTCGTGCTCGCGCTCGACCCGCCGCGCGACGCGGAGGGCTGGCGACTCGCCGTCGGCGACGGGGAGGTCCGCCTGGCCGAGGCGGCCCTGGCCAGCTTCGGGGGCGGCTCGCCCGGGACGCTCACGGATCCCCGGCTCGGGCAGTCCGCGCCCCTGCCGCGCCCATGCCGCGCGCTCGCGCGCGAGGCGGCGGTGGCCGCCGGCCTGGCGCGGGCGCTGGCCGCGGCGACCCCGGCCGAGGCGCCCGCCTGGCTCGACGGGCATCCCGACCGCGGGCTCTGGACGGCCTCCGGCGAGCGGCTGGGCGCGGCGGCGCGCCTCAGCGGGCCGCGCTCTTGAGGGACTCGGTGATGTCCTTCAGCAGCGAGGATCGCCCCTCGGAGTAGAGGAAGCGGTCGGAGGCGATCCGGTTGTAGGCGCGCTCGAGGACGTCGGACGGCGGGCGTCGGGTGGCCATCAGGCGGCGCAGGTAGAGCTCGAGGTCGTCGGCCATCTCCTCGTTGTCGATCTTCATCTTCACCAGCTGGAGGAGGAGCGCCTGGTTGCCCTCGTGCCGGAGGTGGGCGGCGACCAGGGTCTCGTTGGCCTCCTTGTGGCGGCCGGTCTGGACGAGCTTGCGGCCGATGGCGACGAGGAGCTGCGGCGGGGTGTTGCGCGCGTCCATCACCTTCTTGAGGTTGATGGCGCCGATGTCGGCCTGGCCGTCGGCGTAGTAGGCGATGGTGCGCAGCGACTCGAAGGTCACCTTCATCTCCGCGAACCACTGCTCCTTGGTGGCGCGCGAGAAGAGGTCGTCGACGATGGCGATGGCCTCCGGGTTCTTGCCCGCGTTGATCAGGCACTCGACGTGGGTGAGGAGGAACTTCGGGCGGGAGGGGAACTTGCCCTTGGTCGCGAGCTCGAGCACGCGGCCGGTCAGGGCGGGGTCGGAGCTGTCGTTGCCGAACTGGGCGAGCTCGAGCAGGGCCGCCTCGTTGGTCGGGAAGTCGCGGAGCAGGCGCTCGATCGATTCCTCGCGGCGCGCCTTGTTCTCGTCGCCGGGCAGCAGGTAGAGGACCTGGATGCGGGGGGTGTGCGCGGAGGGGTCGCGCACCGCCAGCAGGTTCAGGGCGTCGCGGGCGGCCGCGAGGTTGCCCATCTCCTTGTGCCAGCGGGCGAGCATGGCGCGCAGGTGGTCGGCGTTGGGGAAGGTGCGGGCGGCGTCGGCCAGCCGCGTGAGCGCCACCTCGCGGTCGCCCTTCTCCCAGGAGATCTGGCAGAGCAGGGTGTACCCCTCGAGCGTGAGGTCGAGGCGCTTGGCGCGGATGAAGTCGATGGCCTGGTCGAAGTTGCCGCGGAGGAAGTTGGCCTGGGCGAAGGCCACGCGCAGGTCGGACTGCACGCCGGGGTCGACCTCGGGGTCGTCCATGTACAGCTCGGCCGTGCGGATGATCAGCGCGTCCTGGTCCAGCATGAAGCAGCGGCGAAGGAAGTTGCGGAAGTGGTTGCGGTCCTGCTTGGCGTGAATGAGCGACTCCTCGAGGATGCGGTAGGCGTCCTCGGTGCGGCCGAAGGCGAAGTAGAGGTCGGCGCAGAGGCGCTGGCCCTCGAGGTTCTCGCGGTTCAGCCCCGCGCCCACGCCGATGTACTTGGCGAACTCGCCGTAGTCCTCGCGGCGGAGGGCGGCCTTGGCGATCTCGATGTAGGAGTCCCCCTTCATGCGCAGGTGGCTCTCCTTGGCGTCCTCGCTCAGGAAGTAGAGGAAGGCGGTCGTCCACTCGGTCCCCTCGATGTCCCGCATGTACTTCTCGCGGAAGTAGAAGAGGGAGACGAGGGAGAGGTAGCCGAGCGCCGCGGCGCCGACGATGATCTTCCAGATGCGGGACCAGACGGGGGTGTAGCGGACGCCCTGCTCGCCGAGGTTCTCCACCTGGAACATGCCGAGGAGGATGCGCCGGGCCCCGCGGGCCCCGTAGGCGTAGACGTACTTCGTGTCGTCGGACATGCCCCCAATCTGCCGTCGCGTCCCGCCGGGGCAAGCGGAACCGCCCCGGTCAGCGCCCCGCCAGCAGCAGGTGGCCGCCCGCCAGGACGAGGTACGCGCCGAAGGCCTTCCGCAGGACCGTCTCCTCGGCGAGGAACGCGAGGTGGCTGCCCAGCCAGACGCCCGCGAGGCAGGCGAGGGCGAGCGGCGCCACGGCGGTCCAGTCGAGGCTCATGCCCGGCTGGGAATGGTAGCGCCAGGCCCCCAGGAGGGACATCGGCACCATGACGGCGAGGGCCGTGCCCTGGGCTTGGGTCTGGCCCATCGGGGTCAGCCAGAGCAGGGCGGGGGTGATGACGACGCCGGCGCCGATGCCGAAGAGGCCGCTCAGCGTGCCGGCGGCGGCGCCGAGGAGGAGCAGGATGACGAGGGAGGGCATGGGCCGAGGCTGGCGCGCGTCCCCCGGCCTGCCAACCCCTCAGTCCCCAAGCCGCCTGAGCAGCCCGGCTAGGTCGAGACCGTCGGCGAGGCAGGCGGTGCCCCGGCACAGCTGGAGCCCCGGTCGCGTCGAGGGCAGGACGAGGGCGTCGGGCGCGAGGGGCCCGGCGGCGCGCAGCGCCTCGGCGGGGTCGAGTCCGGGCCCGGTGTGGATCACGGCGACGCCGCGTTCCGCCCGCTCGAGGGCCTCCAGGGCGCGGGGAATCCCGTGGGGGGCGTTGCGCGCGGCGTCGCCGTAGGCCTCGGCCAGACCCCGCCAGCGTCCGCCGGCGTCCTTGTCGGCGCCGAGCGCCTCGAGCGTCGCCTCGACCGCGAGCAGGGTGCTGTTGCCCGCGGGCATGGCTTGGTCCCACCAGCCCTTGAGCCGGACCGGCAGGAGGCCGTCCGGGTCCTCGGCGAGGAAGCAGCCGACGGCGTTGGGGTCGCCCAGGCGGCGATGGGCGGCCGCGACGATCTCCGCGGCCTGCGCGTGCCGACGGGTGTCGCCGGCGGCCCCGACCTGCAGGGCGGCCTCGGCGAGCCAGGCGTGGTCCTGAAGGGTCCCGGGAATCGGGCTTCCCAGGACGGCGCGAAGGCGGAGGCCGCCCTCGGCGTCGCGCCACGTTCCCTCCCGCATCAGGTGGTCGAGCAGCTCGCCCGCCCGCGCCGTCCAGTCCGCCCTGCCGAGCAGGAAGCCGGCCCGCGCGAGGTTGGCCGCGAGGAGCGCGTTCCAGCCGAGCAACGCCTTGTCGTCGCGCGAGGGCTGGGGGCGACGGTCGCGCGCCTCGCGCAGGCGCGCGGTGAGCGGCGCGAGCGCGGCGCGCGCGGCCCCCGTGCGGAAGGTGGGGACGCTGCGTCCGCCCTCGAGGTTGCCCTCGGCGCCCACGCCGTGCGCCCAGCACCAGGCCTCCGCCTGCCCGCCGAGGACCTCGCCGACCTCCGCCGGGGTCCAGGCGTAGGTGGCGCCCTCCTCGTGGCCCGTGTCGGCGTCGAGCGAGGCGGCGTAGGCCGGGCCGACGCGCATCTCGCGCTCGAGCCAGCCGACGACCGAGGCGCAGGTCTCGGCCCAGGCCGGCTCGCCGAGGGCGACCGAGGCCCGCGCGTAGGCGCCGAGGAGGAGGGCGTTGTCGACCAGCAGCTTCTCGAAGTGCGGCACGGTCCAGTCGCGGTCGACGCAGTAGCGGTGGAAGCCGCCGCCGACCTGGTCGCGCAGGCCGCCGCGGTCCATGGCGTCGAGCGCGCGCCGGACGGTCGCCTCGATCCCCGCGCGGTCCTCGGCCGCCAAGCCGGGGCGTGTCCGGACGGCGAGGAGGAAATCGATCGCCATCGGGGCGGGGAACTTCGGCGCGCCGCCGAAGCCGCCGTGCTCCGCGTCCGCGTCGGCGACGAGGGCGCGCGCCGCGGCCAGGCGCGCGTCCGGGCCGACGGGGCCCGCGCCGGCGCCCGGGGAGCGGCTGAAGTGGAGGAGGTTGCGGGCGACGGCGTCGGCGTTGGCCTCGAGGTCCGCGCGCTGGGTGCGGTAGAAGTCCGCCACGCGCATGAGGACGCGGGGCCAGGGCGTGCGGCCGCCGCGCTCGTCGGGCGGGAAGTAGGTGCCGCCGAAGAAGGGCCGGCCGTCGGGCAGGCAGAAGCTGTTGAGCGGCCAGCCTCCCTGCTGCTGGACCATCTGGACGGCGTCCATGTGCAGCTGGTCGACGTCGGGGCGCTCCTCGCGGTCGACCTTCACGCAGACGAAGTGCCGGTTCATGAGGTCGGCGATCCACGGGTCGTCGAAGCACTCGCGGGCCATGACGTGGCACCAGTGGCAGGAGGCGTAGCCCACGGAGACCAGCACGGGGACGTCCCTCCGGCGGGCCTCGGCGAAGGCCTCGGCGCACCACGGCCACCAGTCCACGGGCTGGTCCGCGTGTTGCCGCAGGTAGAGGCTCGGCTCGCTGGCGAGGCGGTTGGGCACGCCCCCATCAGGACGGGGAGGCGGGGCTTGGCAAGCGGGCAGGCGGGCGGCTAGGGTGCCCGCCCGGCCCCGATGTCCCGCCCCGTCATCCGCATCCTCGACGACAAGGTCGCCAACCAGATCGCGGCCGGGGAGGTCGTGGAGCGTCCCGCCGCCGCGGCCAAGGAGCTCCTGGAGAACGCCCTCGACGCCGGCGCCCGCCGGGTGACGGTCGATTTCTCGCGCGGGGGGAAGGCGTTGCTGGTCGTGGAGGACGACGGGATCGGGATGGAGCCCGACCAGGCCGAGCTGGCCCTGCGCCGCCACGCGACGAGCAAGATCCGGGAGGCCGCGGACCTCGGGCATATCCGCAGCTTCGGCTTCCGCGGCGAGGCCCTGCCGTCCATCGCCAGCGTCTCGCGCTTCACCCTGCGGACGCGCGCGCGGGAGAGCGAGGTGGGCTGCGAGATCCTGGTCAACGCGGGCAAGCTCGTGCACCGGCGCGAGCACGGCATGGCGCCGGGCACGCGCATCGAGGTGGCCAACCTCTTCCATCCGGTGCCCGCGCGGCTGCGGTTCCTCAAGTCCGACGACACGGAGGCGGCGCACATCATCCGCCTGGCCCGCCTCTACGCGGTCGCCCACCCCGAGGTGGCCTTCACCCTGCGCGAGGACGGCCGCGAGGTCTTCCGCTCCCCGGGCAACGTCCCCCTCCTCGACCGCGTGCGCGAGATCTGGGGCAAGTCGGTCGCCGACGAGCTCGTGCCGCTCCCGGCGCTCGAGTCGCCCGGGCTCGGCGTCTCCGGCCTCGTCGGCAAGCCGGGCGCCAGCCGCTCGACCCGCCAGGACCTCGTCACCATCGTCAACGGGCGGCCGGTGGACAGCCGGGCCCTGACCTACGCGCTGGTCGAGGCCTACCACACGCTCATCCCCAAGGGGCGCTACCCGCTGGCCTTCCTTTTCCTCGAGATCGACCCGGCGGCGGTCGATGTGAACGTCCATCCCGCCAAGCGCGAGATCCGGTTCCGCGACGAGGCCAAGGTGCGCGCCTTCGTCATGCGCGCGGTGCACGGCGTGATGGGCGTCGTCTCTTCCCTCGTCGACCCGATCGCCCCCGCTCCCCAGCCCTCGCTCCCCGCTCCGCCCCTCCCGCTCCCCGCTCCCCACGCCTCGCCCCCCGCTCCCCCCTCCCCGCTCCCTCCTCCTCACTCCCCACCCCCCGCTCCCCACTCCCCGATTCCCTCCCTCCGCCTCGGCTGGCGCCTGCTCGGCCGGCTGCGCGGCGACCGGGCGGTGTTCGAGACGACCTCGGGGCTGGTGGTGCTCGACATCGGCTCCGCCCACCAGCGCGTCCTTTTCGAGCGCATCCTCGCGGAGGTCGCGGCG
>CAIPVK010000169.1 GCA_903868455.1 uncultured Opitutia bacterium | reverse complement strand
GTGCGGCGGATCCACTTGGCCTGGGCGGAGTTGATCGCGCCGACGGCGCCCGACTCGATGTAGCGGGCCATGGCGCGCGACTCGGGGCGGGCGCGGTTGTTGAAGTTGAACATGACCGTCTTGCCCGAGGCCTTGGCCGCGGCCTGGATGCCGCGGACCTCGTCGGCGCTGAGCGCCGGGGGCTTCTCGCAGAAGACGTGCTTGCCCGCGTTGAGGCACTGGATGGCGAGCGGGGCGTGGAACTTGTTGGGGACGATGATGCTGACGGCCTGGAGCTCCTTGCGCTCGGCGAGCATCGCCTCGACGGACTCATAGGCGTGGGCGACGCCCCACTTGTCGGCCGCCTTGCGCGCCGCGCCGGGCGCGGGGTCGGCGATGGCGACGATCTGGGCGTGCGCCTGGCGGAAGCCCGCCGCGTGATACTGGAGCATGCCGCCGGCTCCGATGATGCCTACTTGGGTTGCCATGGGGTGGAAAATGAAGGGATACGGAGGATGGGGAGGACTCGGAGGAGGCGGAGGATGTCGAGGTTCTAGGGCCTAGTCGGCAACCCTAGCAAGCCAACGAGCCGACGAGCAGGACGAGGCGGGGAACGCGTGTCACTTGCCGGTCTTCTTCTGCCGGGCCTTGTCGAAGGCGGCGTCGAAGGCGACGTGGTTCGGGGGGAAGTCGAGACGGCGGACGAAGGCGCAGGACTCGGCGGCGCCGTGCAGGCGGTCCATCCGGCCGTCCTCCCACTCGACGGAGAGCGGGCCGGCGTAGCCGACGTCGTTGAGCGCGGCGATGACGGTCTCGAAGCGGACGTCGCCGCGGCCGACCGAGCGGAACTCCCAGAAGCGCCGGGGGTCGCCGAAGGCGGTGTGGCCGCCGAAGACGCCGACCGTGCCGTCGCCCTTGCCCCACCAGACGTCCTTCATGTGGGCGTGGTGGATGCGCGGACCGAACTCGCGGATGAAGCGGACGTAGTCGACGCCCTGGTAGGCGAGGTGGCTGGGGTCGAAGTTGAAGCCGAAGCGGGCATGGTTGCCGACCGCCTTGAGCGCGCGGTGGGCGGAGGCGATGTCGAAGGCGATCTCCGTCGGGTGGACCTCGAGGGCGAAGTGGACGTCGTGCGCGTCGAAGGCGCGAAGGATCCTCTTCCAGCGGCGGCCGAACGCGTCGAAACCGGCCTGCAGGTACTCCTGGCTGGTCGGGGGGAAGGCATAGAGCGCGTGCCAGATGGGCGAGCCGGTGAAGCCGTTGACGACGACCTTGCCCGAGCCCTTGGGGCGTCCCTTCATGGCGGCGCGGCCGGCGGCGGCGAACTTGCGCGCGGCGGCGGCGGTCAGCGCCATCTCCTCGCAGGCGCGGTCGTTGACCCCCTCGGGGGAGCCGTCGCCCCAGACGTGGGCGGGCAGGATGGCCTTGTGCCGCTCGTCGATGCGGTCGCAGGTGGCCTGGCCGACGAGGTGGGCGGAGATGGCCCAGCAGCCGAGGTCGTTCTGGGCGAGCAGGTCCCAGAGGGACTGGACGTAGCCCTTCTCGTTCACGGCGCGACGGACGTCGAAGTGGTCGCCCCAGCAGGCGAGCTCGACGCCGTCGTAGCCCATGGCCTTCACCTTGGGCAGGAGTTCCTTGAGGGGGAGGTCGGCCCACTGGCCGGTGAAGAGCGTGACGGGACGGGGCATGGTTGGGGGGATAGAGGGATTAAAGGGATGAAGAGATGAAGGGATTGAAGGGGGTTAAGGGATTAAGGGTTTCAAGAAGAGGGCGAGGAGGTGAACGTCTGGGCGAGGGACTTATCTCTTCATCTTTTCATCTCTTCATCATTTTAATCCATCGGTCGTTCATCTCTTCATCCCTTCGTTCAGAACATCCAATCCCACAGCCGCGAGCCGTAGGCGGAGACAAGGAACGTGACCCAGATAAGGCCGGCGTTGACGAGGGCGAGGAAGACGGCGGCCGAGCCCATGTCCTTCGCGCGCTTCGCGAGCGGATGGCGCTCGAGCGTGATATGGTCGGTGTTGGCCTCGATGGAGGAGTTGAGGAGCTCGACGATCAGGACGAGCAGGAGCGAGCCGAAGAGCAGCGCGCGCACCCAGAGGGTGAGACCGGGCAGCGCCCAGGCGGCGACGGCGAAGGGAGCGAGGGCCCAGACCTCCTGGCGGAAGGCGTGCTCATGATGGTAGGCGGCCTTCAAGCCGTCCCAGGTGTAGCCCAGCGCGCGCGTCAGGCGGGACAGCCCGCCCTTGGACTTCATCCGCTCGCCGTAGGCGGGCTCGTTCGGGGAGGGAGGGGTCATCGCAGGGCGAAGCGCTGGGCGACCTCCTTGGCGAGGGCCTCGTAGGCGGTCGCGCCGGGCGAGTGGGGGTCGTAGTCGAAGATGGTCTTGCCGTGGCTGGGCGCCTCGGAGAGCCGGATCGAGCGGGGGATGAAGCTGTTGAGGATGAGCTGGGGGAAGTGCTTGCGGACCTCCTCGACGACCTGGCGCGAGAGGTTGGTGCGCACGTCGTACATCGTCATCACGATCCCGCCGACATCGAGCGCCTGCGTGGCGCCGGCGGCCTTGAGCTGGTCGACGACGCCGAGGATCTGGCCGAGGCCCTCGAGCGCGAGGTACTCGGTCTGGAGCGTGACGAGCAGGTGGTCGGAGGCGGCGAGGGCGCTGAGCGAGAGCACGCCGAGGGCGGGAGGGCAGTCGATGACCACGGCCTTCCAGCGGCCGGAGGCGACGAGCGGGGCGAGCGCCTCGCGCAGGCGGCCGAGGAACCCCTCGGCCTGGGCGAGCTCGGACTCGATCGCGGCGAGGTCGACCTCGGACGGGATGAGGTCGAGGTTGGCCACGCCGGTGGCGACGACCTTGTCGGCCGCGGCGCCCTCGCCGTGGAGCACGCGGTAGAGCGAGCCGCCCGCGGCCTTCTCGAGCCCGAGGGCGCTGGTGGCGTTGGCCTGCGCGTCGAGGTCGACGAGCAGGACCGGGATGCCGAGGCGCGCGAGGCCGGCGGACAGGTTGACGGCGGTGGTGGTCTTGCCGACCCCGCCCTTCTGGTTGGCGATGGCGAGGACCTTGGCCACGTCAGGCGTCGGCGATGGGCCGCTCGGTCTCGGTGGGCGCCTCGTAGTCGACCCCGGCGAGGCCGAAGCCGAAGAGCTTGAGGAAGTCGGTCTGGTAGCCGGCGAAGTCGCCGTGCGCGTCGAGCGTCTCGGTCGTCACCTTAGGCCAGAGGTCGAAGACGGCCTTCTGCACGTCGGTCGCCATCTCCCAGTCGTCGAGGCGGACGCGGCCGGCGTCGTCGAACTCCAGGGCGTTGCCGTTGTACATCTGGCGCTCGAAGAGGCGCTGGATCTGCTCGACGCAGCCCTCGTGGGTCCCCTTCGCCTTCATGACCTTGAAAAGCAGGGAGATGTAGAGGGGGACGACGGGGATGGCCGAGGAGGCCTGGGTGACGACGGCCTTGTTGACCGAGACGAAGGCGCGGCCGCGGCGGAGCTTGAGCAGGGCGTCGATGCGGGCGCCGGCCTTCTCGAGGTCCTCCTTGGCCTTGCCGATGGTGCCGTCCTTGTAGATCGGCCAGGTGACCTGGGGCCCGATGTAGGAGTAGGCGACGGTCTGCGCGCCCTCGGCGAGGACGCCGGCGGCGTCGAGCGCCTCCATCCAGAGCTCCCAGTCCTCGCCGCCCATGACCTTGACGGTGTTGGCGACGTCCTCGGGCGTGGCGGCCTCGAGCGAGACCTCGTTCACCACCTTGCGGTCGGTGTCGAGGTTCTTGGCGTGGAAGGCCTGGCCGACGGGCTTCAGGACGGACTTGTGGGTCTCGCCGGTCTTGGGGTCGGTGCGGCGGGGCGAGGCGAGCGAGTAGACGACGAGGTCGACCTTGCCGCCGGGCATGCGGGACTTGATGAGCTCGGCCACCTGGACCTTCATCTCGTTGGAGAAGGCGTCGCCGTTGAGGTAGAAGGCCTTCAGGCCGGCCTTGCGGGCCTCGTCATGGAAGGCGGCCGTGTTGTACCAACCGGGGCTGGCGGGCTTGTCCGCCTCGCCGGGGCGCTCGAAGGCCACGCCGAGGGTGGCGGCGCCCGACCCGAAGGCCGCGCTGATGCGGGAGGCGAGGCCGTAGCCGGTGGAGCACCCCAGGACCAGGACGGACTTGGGGCCTCCCTTGAGCGGGGGGCGGGACTTCACGTGGGCGATCTGCTCCCGGATATGGGCGGCGCAGCCCTCGGGGTGGGCGGTCAGGCAGATGAAGCCGCGGACTCGGGGTTTGAGGACGACCTGGGACATGGGGGAGGATTAGGAGGGGGAGGGGGGAGTTTAAAGGAAGAAAGGCGCGGCCAAATACCCTGGGGGCTAGATGCCTGGGGGGCTAGGGGACTAGTGGATTGTAGAGAATGGAATGCGAGGCGCGGGTAGCGGGGAGTGGGGGCTAGATGCCTAGGGGGCTAGGGGACTGGGAGAAAGCGGAGCGGCGAAGATGCCAAATGGCGCGGACGAGCGACGGGCGCAGGATTTCATCAAAGCAAAAGCCCCGGCGAACCGGGGCTTGAGTCAAGGGCGACAGGGGCGACCTCAGGCCTTGGTGACGAGACCGGCCTTGATGGCCTTGACCGAGACCCAGGCGCGCTTGACCTGACCCGAGGGCAGCTTGATGCGGATGCGCTGCAGGTTGGGCTTGAAGGTGCGCTTGGTCTGCTTGACGAGCTGGAGACCGATGCCGCCGCTCTTCTTGGACTGACCCTTGTGGATGATGCGGCGGCCCTTGGTGGGGCGCTTGCCGGTGATGACGCAGACGCGGGACATGGCTTTCGGGGGATTGGAGGGTTGAACGAAACACCCCCCACCCCCCTTGGCAAGGGGAAAGGAGACCCCTGCGGGGAGGGGGATGGAGGGATTAAAGGGATTAAAAGATGAAGGGATGCAGGGATATAGGGGGCAGAGCCTTCGGGAACCCCTCAGATAAGCAAATTTACGCCCGACACGCCTTCCACACCTTCATCCCTTTCAATCCCTTCATCTCCTCATCCCTTCCGTCCCTTCATCTCTTTAATCCCTTCATCCCTTCAATCCATACGCGGCCTTGCCGACGGATTGCAGTATCGACAACCCGATTTCCCCCCATTTTCTCGATTCTCCGACCATGCGCTGGACCCAGTTGCCCGATACTCCCAATGCCCCCGGTGTGGGCGGCGCGCTCGCCGGAACCAGCGGCGACTTCCTGCTCATGGCAGGCGGCTCCAACTTCCCCGACAAGCCGCTCTGGGAAGGCGGCGCCAAGGCCTGGCACGACACCGTCTACGCCCTGAAGCCCAAGGCCAAGGCGTGGAAGGCCGTCGGCAAGCTGCCCCGGCCCCTCGGTTACGGCGTGGCGATCAGCATCCGCCAGGGCCTGCTCTGCATCGGCGGCGCGGACGCCGTCCGCCACCACGCCGACTGCCATGTGCTTTCCGTGGGCGACGAGGGCCTCCGCGTCGACAGCTTCCCCGCCCTGCCCCGCCCCCTCGCCTACGCGGCGGGCGCGCTCGTCGGGAGCAAGGTGATCGTGGCCGGCGGCACGGAGCGCCCGGACGCCACCTCGGC
>CAIPVK010000168.1 GCA_903868455.1 uncultured Opitutia bacterium | reverse complement strand
GGTCTTGCCGTTGATCTCGAGGATCTTGCCCGGCGCCTCGCGGCAGCCGGCGAGCAGGCCGCCGAGGATGACGCCGTCGGCGATCGTGAGCGCCTTGACGATGTCGCCGCTCTTGGTGATGCCGCCGTCGGCGAGCAGGCGGACGCCGCGCCGGCGGGCGGCGAGGGACGAGACGTGGAGGGCGGTGAGCTGGGGGATGCCGACGCCGGCGACGAGGCGCGTCGTGCAGATGGAGCCGGGGCCCTGGCCGACCTTGACGGTGTCGGCGCCCGCGTCGGCGAGGTAGTCGACCCCGGCGCCGCTCGTGACGTTGCCGGCGATGATGGTGAGGTCGCGGAAGGACTTGCGGAGGACGCGCACGGCGTCGCCGATGCCCTTGGAGAAGCCGTGCGCGCTGGAGACGGCCACGGCGTCGAGGCCGGCGTCGACCAGGGCGCCGACGTGGGCGAGGAGGCGGTCGCGCTCGACCGCGCCGTCGCTCGCGCGCGGGACGGACACCGCGGCGCCGACGCGCAGGCGGAAGTGGGCGTCGCGCGAGGGGCGGAGGTTGGCGCGGGACTCCTCGGCGATGCGCTCGATGTCGGAGAGCGTGAAGAGGCCGCGGAGGCGGCCCTTGCCGTCGGTGACGAGCAGCTTGTTGAGTCCGACGCGCTCGGAGAAGACGCGGTCGGCGGTGGCGATGGGGTCCTTGCCGAGGTCCTTCTCGGCGACGGAGAGCACCTGGGCGGCCGGGATCATGGCGTCCTTGACGGGACGCGAGCGGTGGCGGTCCTTGACCGCGTTGCCGGGCAGGAGGCCGACGAGGCGGCCGTCCTTGGCCACGACGGGGAAGGTGCTGAAGGAGAGGCCGTCGCGCTCGATGCGGGCGAGGACGTCGCCGATGAGGAGGTCGGGCGAGACGGTCGCGGGGTCGGCGATCATCCCGTGGATGTGGTTCTTGACGCGCTGCACCTCGCGGAGCTGGTCGGCCTCCGACATGTTGTAGTGGAGCAGGCCGAGGCCGCCGTTGAGCGCCATGGCGATGGCCATCTGGTGCTCGGTGACGGTGTCCATGTCGGACGACACCACGGGGAGCGAGAGCGGGAGGCGGTCGGAGAGCGCGGTGTCGAGGCGCGTCTCGCGGGGCAGGATCTCGGAGTAGAGCGTGGCCAGGGTGACGTCGTCGTACGTCAGGCCCGTGCCGGCGTGGCGCGCGAAGAAGGCGTCGGCCGGCAGGTAGAAGGCGTCGTCGGAATGCGGCTTGGGCCGGCGCTTGGGGGAAACAGACATGGGAGGCGTGTTTCCCCAAGGGGTGTTAGGCACCCCCCTCGGGGTGGGCAAGGAGAGAATGGGGCGAACTTGCCAGCGGAGGGGTTCGGCGGAGAGTGAAGCCATGGGCCAAGGCCGATTCGAGTTCCGGCGGCTGCGGCGGCGCTTCCGGCGACCGCTCCGGACGGGCGCGGGCGAGGTCGAGTCGGTCGACCGCATCCTGCTCCGCACGGAGGGCCCGGAAGGGGTCGGCTTCGGCGAGGTCGCGCCCTGGCCGGGCTTCCCGGTCGAGACGGCCGACACGGCCGCGGCGGCGCTGCGCGAGGCGGGAGGCGACCTCGCGCGCCTGCGCTCGATCGCCCGGGTCCGGGGCGCCTCCCTGCCCTGCCTCGCCGCCGCGCTCTCCATGGCGGCCCGCTGGCCGGAGATCGCGCGCTTCGGCGGCGCGGTCGCGAGCGCGGGCCTGCTCGACGGCGGGCCGACCTCGGCCGCCGCGCGCCTCGCCGAGGGCTTCGCCTGCCTCAAGCTCAAGGTCGCCCCCGGCGACGGGCTCGAGGGCGCCCGCGCGGTGCGCGACGCGCTGCCCGCGGGCGGACGCCTGCGCGTCGACGCCAACGGCTCGCTGCGGCTGGACGAGGCGCGCGCCTGGGTCGGCTTCGCGCGCGAGGACGAACGCGTCGAGTTCGTGGAGCAACCCCTGCCGCCGGACCACGCGGGCTACCTCTCGCTCGGCCCCGACCGCGTCGCGCTCGACGAGAGCGTGGCCAACCCGACGGTCGCGCGGGACGCCGCGCGCTGGGAGGGGATCGTCGTGGTGAAACCCGCGCTCGCCGGCGACTGGGACGCGCTCGAGGCCTGGGCCGCGCCGCGGCGCAACCGCCTCGTGGTGTCCTCCGCCTTCGAGACGGCCGTCGGCCGCCAGGCCGCGCTCTGGCTCGCCGACCGCCTGGGCACGGGGCGGACGGGCGGCTTCGACACGCTCGGGCGCTTCGAGTCCGACACCCGCGAGGCGCACGCGGGCGGGCCGCTCGCGCGCGGGCGCGCGGATCTCGACTGGGAGGCCTTCTGGGCCGACGCGGCATGAGGGGACGCCTCGTGCTGCACGCCGACCCCGCCGCGCACCTCGCGGCGACGCTCGGCGCGCTCGACGCGGGCGAGCCCGTCTTCCTCGGCAACCCGCGGTGGAGCCCGGCGCAGCTCGACGAGGCCCTGCGGCTCGCGCCGGCGGGCTCGGAGGTCGCGGGCTCGGACGCCAAGCCGCGGGGAATGGGCCCGTGCGACTGGCCGCACGGCTGGCGCGGGCGGCTGATGATCCCGACCGGCGGCACGGGCGGCAAGGTGCGCTTCGTGATCCACGACGCCTCCACCCTGCGCGCGGCCGCGAGGTCCCTCGCCGAGGGACTCGCGCGGCGCGGCCTGTCGACCCCGCTGCACGGCGCGGTGCTGACGCCGCCCTGGCATGTGAGCGGCCTGATGCCGGCGATCCGCGCGCGGGAGACCGGCGGCGCGTTCGCGGTGGCGGACGGTCGGTTCCGCGCCGAGGACGCCCTGCCCCGCGTCGACCTGCCCGCGGGCGGCGCGCGCCTCGCCTCGCTCGTTCCCGCCCAGCTCGCGCGCCTGCTCGCGCGACCCGACGGCGAGGCGTGGCTGCGGGGCTTCGACCTCGTCCTGCTCGGCGGCTCGTCCGTGCCGCCGAGCCTCCTCGACGAGGCGCGCGCGCGGCGGCTCCCCGTGGCGGTCACCTACGGGATGACCGAGACGGCGGCGGCCGTCGCCCTCGCGTGGATCGACGGCGCGGACGCGGCGGGGCTCCGTGGCGAGCCCCTGCCGGGCGTGCGGTTCGAGGCGAACGAAGGTCGGCTGCGGGTGGACGCGCCCGGGCTGTGCCTCGGGGTTTGGCCGAACGCGCCGACGACCCGTCCGATGGAGACGGGAGACCTCGGCGAGGTCGACGCGCGCGGTTGGGTGCGGGTGACGGGCCGGGCGGACCGGATCGTCGCGACCGGCGGCGAGAAGGTGGACCTGGCGCGCGTCGAGCGCGTCCTCATGGAGACCGGGCTAGCGCGCTCCGTGTGGGCGGCGGGCGTGCCGGATCCGGCGTGGGGGTCGGTGATCGTGGCGGTCGCGGTGGGCAAGCCCGACCTCGAGCCGGCGCTGCGCGCGGCGGCCGAGCGCGGGCTGGAGCCGGCGGCGCGGCCGCGGCGCTACCTGTTCGTCGACGAGCTGCCCTACGACGCGCGAGGGAAGCTGGACCCGACGCGCCTGGCCTGAGGGGTCAGGAGCGGACGGCGCGCCAGACGCGGAGGCAGCTGCGCACGAGCTCGTCGAACTGCTCGAGCGGCACCTGGCTCGGGCCGTCGGAGATGGCGCGCGCGGGGTCGGGGTGCGTCTCGAGGAAGAGGCCGTCGGCGCCGGCGGCGAGGGCAGCGCGGGCGAGCACCGGGACGAACTCCCGCTGGCCGCCGGAGGCGCCGCCCGCGGCGCCGGGGAGCTGGACGGCGTGGGTGGCGTCCATCACGGTCGGGAAGCCGTTGGCGGCCATGAGCGGGAAGCTGCGCATGTCGACGACCAGGTTCTGGTAGCCGAAGGTGGTGCCGCGGTCGGTCTGCCAGATCTCGGCGGCGCCGGCGCCGGCGAGCTTGTCGGTCACGTGGCGCATCTCGAAGGGCGAGAGGAACTGGCCCTTCTTGACGTTGACGACCTTGCCGGTGCGGGCGGCGGCGACGAGGAGGTCGGTCTGGCGGCAGAGGAAGGCGGGGATCTGGAGGACGTCCGCCACGGCGCCGACGGCGGGGCATTGCTCGGCGGAATGGACGTCGGTGAGGATGCGGAAGCCGTGGTCGCGCCGCGCGATCTCGAGCAGGGCGAGGCCGGCCTCGAGGCCGGGGCCGCGGTCGCCCTTGAGCGAGGTGCGGTTGGCCTTGTCGTACGAGCCCTTGAAGACGATGTTGAGGTCGGGCTCGCGGTCCTGGAGGGCGCGGAGCGCCTTGGCCACGGTGCGGACGTTGGACTCGGACTCGAGGGAGCAGGGTCCGGCGATGAGGAGGAGGCGGCGCTTGTCGTGGATCATGGTGAGGGGGGCGGGGGTCAGCGGCGGCGCAGCCAGCGCAGGACGTCGTCGAGCGGGCGCGTGTTGAGGACCTGGTCCGGCGTCAGCCAGCCCTTGCGGGCGACGGCGACGCCGTGGCGCACGTAGGCGAGATGGTCGGCGTGGTGGGCGTCGGGGTTGATGGAGCAGAGGACGCCCTTCTCGGCGGCGCGGCGCCAGTGCGTCCAGTCCATGTCGAGGCGGCGCGGGTGCGAGTTGAGCTCGATGCACTTGCCGTTGGCGGCGGCGGCGTCGACCACCTTGGCGAGGTTGACCTTGTAGGACTCGCGCTGGAGCAGGAGGCGGCCGGTGGAGTGGCCGAGGATATGGACGAGCGGGTGCTCGATCGCGCGGACGATGCGGGCGGTCATCGCCTCCTCGTCGAGCTGCATGGAGGCGTGGACGGAAGCCACGACGACGTCGAGCTTGGCCAGGATGTCGTCGGGATAGTCGAGCGAGCCGTCCTTGAGGATGTCGACCTCGCTCCCGCTCAGCACG
Organism: uncultured Opitutia bacterium; assembly: GCA_903868455.1. Lineage (GTDB taxonomy): Bacteria > Verrucomicrobiota > Verrucomicrobiia > Opitutales > UBA953 > UBA8828. Next base: position 7,521 of record CAIPVK010000168.1, on the reverse strand, counting down.
CGGACGCGGAAGCGGCCCGAGGCGTTGAGCGCGCGGATGGCGGAGACCTGGGCGAGCAGGCGCTCGACCTCGAGGCCGCCGGCGTAGGCGCTCGTGCGCGAGTGATCGCTGATGCCGAGGTACTCCCAGCCGAGCGCGTCGGCCGCGGCCGCCATCTGCTCGAGCGTCGACTTGCCGTCGGAGGCGGTGGTGTGGTTGTGGAAGGCGCCGCGGAGGTCGCCGACCTCGAGGAGGCGGGGGAGCGCGCCGCCCTCGGCGGCCTCGATCTCGCCCTGCCCCTCGCGGAGCTCGGGCGGGATCCACGGCAGCCCGAGCGCGCGGAAGACGTCGGCCTCGGTCGCGGCGCCCGGCGCCTCGGCGGCCCCGACCGCGGTGAAGCCCCACTCGCTCATGCTCAGGCCGCGCTGGAGGGCGCGCTGGCGCATGGCGACGTTGTGCTCCTTCGAGCCGGTGAAGTGGTGGAGGGCGAAGAAGAACTGGGCGGGCGGCACGACGCGGAGGTCGACCTGCAGGCCGCCCTCGACGCGCACGCTGGACTTGGTCTGGCCGCGGGCGGTGACCTCGACGATGCCGGGCTGGACGGTGAACCAGTCCATGACCGGGCCGGGCTCGTCGGAGGCGACGAGGAAGTCGAGGTCGCCGACCGTCTCGCGGTTGCGGCGGAAGGAGCCGGCCGCCTCGGCGCGGGCGACCTGGGGGAGGGCGCGCAGGCCGGCGAGGAGGGTCGTGACGACGCCCTCGACCGAGGCCCAGAGGTGGCGCTTGCCGTAGGCCTCGCGGTTGCGGATGCCGGCGAGGATGGCGGCCTGGGTCTTCTCGCCGAATCCCTTGAGCTCGGCGACCTTGCCCTGCTCGCAGGCGGCCTGAAGGCCGGCGAGGTCGACCACGCCGAGCTCCTGCCAGAGTCGGCGGGTCTTCTTGGGGCCCATGCCGGGGATGCCGAGGATGGCGGGGAGGCCGGGGGGCAGCGAGGCGCGGAGACGGTCGAGGAAGTCGAGGCGGCCGTCCTTGCGCAGCTTGGCGATCTTGTCGGCGAGGGCCTCGCCGATGCCGGGCTTCTCCGCGAGGGCGCCCGAGGCGATGAGCGCGTCGAGGTCGTCGGTCAGCGTCTCGAGCAGGCGGGCGCCGGCGTGGTAGGCGCGGATCTTGAAGGGGTTCTCGCCCGAGAGCTCCAGCAGCCGGGCGATCTCGTCGAGGACCTCGGCGATGCCGTGGGCGTCGAGGCTCATCGGCGCGCCGCGCGGGCGGCGCGGTAGATGGCGTCGAGCGCGGCGAAATCGGCGTCGCGCGAGCCGCTCTCGATGACGTGGTCGAACTTCCCGGCCTGGGCCATCTCCTCGGCGGAGACGCGGAGGCGGCGCTCGACCTCGTCGGCCGGGTCGGTGCCGCGGCCGCTCAGGCGGCGGCGGAGCTCGGCGGGGTCGCCCACGCGGATGAAGACGGTGACGAGGTCGCCGGCGAGGGCGGGGTCCGCGGCGACGGCGGCGCGCAGCGTGGCCGCGCCCTGGACGTCGATGTTGACGAGCGCGTCGCGCCCGGCGCCGAGCTGGCGGTCGACGTCGGCCGCGCGCAGGCCGTAGAGGCGGGTGTGGACGCGGGCGTGCTCGAGGAAGCCGCCGGCGGCGAGGGTGGACTCGAAGGTCTCCGGCGAGAGGAAATGATAGTCGACGCCGTCGACCTCGCCCTCGCGCGGGGTGCGCGTCGTGCAGGTGACGACGCGGCCGAGCGCCGGGGCGTGGGCCGCGACGAGGCGGTCGCAGAGCGTGGTCTTCCCGCTGCCGGCGGGGCCGGACAGGACGAGGAGGAGGCCGCGGGAAGGGGTCATCGGGGGGCGCGGATCCAGGAGAGGAGGGCGGCGGCCGCGGCGGCGAGGAGCAGGCCGGCGACGGCCTTGCGGAGGGGAGGGCGCGCGAGGAGGCCGTCCGTCTGCCGCACGAACGCCCCGGGCGAGGCCGCCCACCAGAGGCCGGGGACGACCAGCAGGGCGTAGGAGAGGACGGCGTTGGTGAGGCTGTGCGGCAGCTGCATCCACCCGGCGTCGAGCACGGCGCGGGCGAGGAACATCATCAGGCAGCCGAGGGCGCGGATCGGCAGGAGGTCGGGCATCCAGACGAAGGCCGCGAGGCCGCCGAGGACGAAGACGGCGAGGACGGGCAGGCGCGGGAAACCGGCGAGGTCGGGCTCGGGCAGGTTGAGCAGGTGCCACCCGAGAAGGGCGACCGCGGCGAGGCCGAGGACGGCGCCGGCGACGCGGGAGCGGCGGAGGGCGACCAAGGCGCCGGGGCGGAAGGCGACGAGCGCGCCGGCCGCGGCGAGGAAGGCGGCGAGGGCGAGGCTGGCCTGGGCGAGGGTCATGGCCTCCTTTTCAAAGGCAAAAGACGGGGGAGGCGAGACAGGAAGCGACGCGCTTGGTCAGCGGGCTTGGCCACGCCCGCGGCGGCGTTTTGTCTCCACCTCGGCCGCCGGGGCGTCAGGATGGGAGACATGTCCGACCAGCCCAAGGACGAGCCGTCGGCGCCCGAGGGGGATGTCCCCGCCGAGCGGGAGACGACGTCGACCGGCGTGCTCCGCCCCCGGCTCCCCCTGTGGAAGCGCATCGGCGGCGAGGGCCTCGTGGCCTCGCTCGTCTTCCACGGGGTGCTGCTCGTCCTCTTCGCGGCCTGGGTGATCACCACCATCACCGACACGGCGACGACCGAGCCGGACACCTTCGCCACCGGCTCGGGCGGCGGGGCCAAGGGAACCCAGGCCAAGGTCTTCGAGCACAAGATGCAGCCGCGCAACGCGCAGAACCTCGCACGGACCGCCTCGCGCATCACCTCGAAGTCGGCCACGGCGTCCGTCGCCCTGCCCGACCTGCCCACGACCGCGGCGCCCTCGCTGATGACGGGGATGACGGGCGGCGGCTCCTCCAAGGGCTTCGGCGGCGGGACCGGCGGCGGCATCGGCGCGGGCAAGGGCATCGGCGTCGGCAACTCGCGGAACTTCGTCGGCATCTTCGGCGCCGGCTTCAAGCGCGCGAACGCGCTGGAAGGGACGCTCTACGACCTCAAGCAGGACCCCAAGGGGAAGCAGCTGGTCACCGACCGACCGGACCGCATCAAGGAGATGCGCGCCGCCTTCGGGAAGCTCGACGGCGGGTGGAGCGCGGCCAAGGCCCACCTCGACAAGACGTACAAGCAGGCGGAGAAGAAGCTCTACGCCTCGAACATCCTCATCCACCCGCTCGACGCGGGCGAGGCCACCAAGGCCTTCGACTGCGAGAAGGAGATCCAGGCCCCCGGCTGGCTGGCCTACTACGAGGGCTGGTTCGCGGTGCCGGAGTCGGGCGACTACCGCTTCGAGGGCTTCGCCGACGACATGATGGCGGTGGCGGTCGACGGGAAGACCGTGCTCTCGGCGTTCTGGCCCGGCCAGGGCAGCGGCGGCGTGATCGACTTCCGCTCCGGCTGGGAGCCGAAGGACGCCGACAAGGTCGACGGGCGCATGTTCCGCAGCCCCAAGATGATCGGCCACCTCGGCGCGCGCTACAAGGGCGGCTGGCTGCAGCTGCGCAAGGGCCAGGCCTACTTCATCCAGGTCGCCATCTCGGAATCGCACGGCGGCATCTTCTCCTCGGAGCTCCTGATCTCGAAAAAGGGCGTCGATTACCCCAAGGGGAAGTTGGACGAGATCATCCCCTACTTCATGCTCGAGCCGATGGACCCGGAGGAGATCAAGCTGAAGATGGGCTGGAAGATGCCGCCCACCTGGGGCTACGGCAAGGCGGCGCCCTGGCACATGGACGGCGCGACGGAGGGGCCGTCCTTCGGCTGCGAGCTCAACAAGGTGACGCCGCGCGGCACCCGGCGCTGAAGGTTGGGCTGGCAAGCGCCATCATGGTCAATTAAGGTGGCCATGATGAGCGAGCCCGAGAAAGAGGAATCCGCCGCGCCGGAGGGGGAAGCCGCGCCCGCGGAGGCCGCCTATGCGGACTACGCCGACGACGGCGTCGCCTCGGTCCGGCCGCGCCTGCCCCTCTGGAAGCGCATCGGCGGCGAGGGCTTGGTCATCTCGGTCGCCTTCCATGTCCTGCTCCTCCTGATCTTCGCCGCCTGGGTGATCACCACCATCACCGACACCGCGTCGGCCGAGCCGGACACCTTCGCCACCGGCTCGGGCGGCGGGGCCAAGGGCGCCCAGGCCAAGGTCTTCGAGCACAAGATGCAGCCGCGCAACGCGCAGAACCTCGCCCGCAATTCCGCGCGCATCACCTCGAGGTCGGCCACCGCGACGGTCGCCCTGCCCGACCTGCCCGCGACCTCGACGCCGTCGCTCATGGCGGGCATGACGGGCGGCGGGTCCTCCAAGGGCTTCGGCGGCGGCTCGGGGGGCGGCATCGGCTCCGGCAAGGGCGTGGGCGTCGGCAACGGCCGCAACTTCGTCGGGCTCTTCGGCGCGAAGTTCGGCGGCATCGGCCTGAGCGGGAATTTCTACGACCTGAAGCAGACGCCCCAGAACAAGCGGACCGAGATGTGGGGCTCGGACCCGGACACCATCGGGCCGCACAACAAGGCCGGGGTCGACGCCTACGTGGGGGAGCTGAACGAGTTCGTGCGCGCCCGCTGGAGCGAGGGCCGGCTGCGCAGGTTCTTCCGGGCGCCCGAGCAGCTCTCGGCCACGCAGTTCTTCATCCCCGAACGCTCGGCCAACGAGGCGCCCAAGGCCTACGGGGTGGAGGGGGTGGCGAAGCCCTCGCGCTGGGTGGCCCATTACAAGGGCCGGGTGAAGGCGCCGGTCACGGGCAAGTTCCGCTTCGTGGGGTTCGGCGACGACCTGATGGTCGTCCGGTGGGAGAGCAAGGTGGCCCTGGACGCGGGCTACGACGCCCCCTCGGTCGACGCCGTCACGGTGGTCCACGCCGACGACCCTTTCCGCGAGTACCGCGACTTCGCCGGCAATCCGAAAATCCCCCACATCGACTACCTCGGGACGGCGCCCGGCAAGCCGGCCGCGAAGTTCCGGGCGGGACCCTGGATCGATGTCCGCGCGGGCATGGATTACTCCATGGAGGTCCTCATCGGCGAGACGCCGGGCGGGGCGTTCTTCACCTTCCTCGGCATCGAGGTCTCGACCGGCAAGCGCGAGGGGGGCGACTACGCGGGCGAGCGCAAGGTGCGGCTGTTCAAGATCGGCGCGGAGGAACTGCCCCCGGAGATCGCCGGTGGCGCGGGCACGGGCTGGGAGATGAATCCCGGGGACTGGACCTTCCAGCCGGCGGGCGGGGGCAAGGCGGGCGCTCCCGGCGCGCGCTGATTCAGACGACGGCGCGGTCGCGCAAGCGGCGCTCCGCCCACGCGGCGTGCTCGGCGACCATCGGGTCGGGGTGGCCGAGGTGCGCGCGCACGGCGGCGAGGTCGGCCGCGCCGCCGGTGTTGCCCAGCACGGTGAGCGCGTTGCGCAGCCAGCGCGCGAGACCGAGGCGCTTGATCGGGGTGCCGGCGAAGGTCCGGGCGAAATCCTCCTCCGACCACGCGAGCGTCTCGCGCAAGGGCGGGAGGGGTCGGGCGGCGAAGCGGGCCTCGCGCGTGGCGACGGCCCAGCGGTTCCACGGGCAGGCGGTGAGGCAGTCGTCGCAGCCGAAGACGCGGTCGCCGAGCGGCTCGCGGAATTCCTCGGGGATCGGGCCCTTGTGCTCGATTGTCAGGTACGCGAGGCAACGGCGCGCGTCCAGGGTGTAGGGCGCGGGGAAGGCGTTCGTCGGGCAGGCGTCCTGGCAGCGCGTGCAGGAGCCGCAGCGGTCGGGCTCGGGTTTGTCGGGAGGCAGCTCGAGCGTCGTCAGGATGACGCCGAGCAGGAGCCAGGTGCCGTGGCGGCGGTGGATGAGGAGCGTGTTCTTGCCCTGCCAGCCGAGCCCGGCGGCGGCGGCGACGGGCTTCTCGAGCACAGGGCCGGTGTCGACGTAGGGCCGCTGGGCGCCGCCGTGGTCGCGCATGACGGCGCAGAGTCGCTTGAGCCGGCGGAGCAGGAGGTCGTGGTAGTCGCCGCCGAGCGCGTAGGTGGCGACGCGGTAGCCGCGCTCGGGCTGGGGCTGCCAGGAGTTGGCGCCGAGGACGACGATGCTGCGGGCCTCCGGGAGGACGCGGGTCGGGTCGGCCCGGCGGTCGGGGTCGCGCGCGAGCCAGGCCATGTCGCCGTGGTTGCCCCCGGCGATCCAGCGCCGGAAGTAGTCGGCGCGGAGCTCGGCGGGGACGGGGGCGACGCCGAAGGCGGCGAAGCCGAGGATCTCCGCCTCGCGGCGCAGGAGGTCCCTGAGGGCGGCGCCCTCCATGGCGTCAGGCGACGAGCAGGGAGACGACGCGGGCGACGATCTCGTCGACCGGCGCGAGCTTGCCCTTGCCCTCGTAGCCGCAGGCGAGCACGCCCTCGCAGGGGTCGACGACCACATGGCCCCGGGCGCGGAGCGTCGCGAGGTTGGCCTGGGTGGCGGGGTGGTCGAGCATCTTGCCGTTCATCGCCGGGCAGAGCATGACGGGCGCGGGAGTGGCGAGGTAGACGCTGGAGAGAAGGTCGGGGGCGAGGCCGTGGGCGAACTGGGCGAGGACGTCGGCCGTGGCGGGCGCGACGAGGAGAAGGTCGGCGGTGTCGGCGATCTCGATGTGCCCGGGCACCCAGCCCTTGCCCTCGTCCCAGAGGTCCGAGGCGACCGGCCGACGGGAGAGGACCTGAAGGGTCATGGGGGTGATGAACTGGGTCGCCCCCTTGGTCATGACGACCTGGACCTCGGCCCCGAGCTTGACCAAGGCGGAGGCGAGGTCGGCCGCCTTGTAGGCGGCGATGGAGCCGGTCACGCCGAGGAGGATGCGCTTGCCGTCGAGCTGGGACATAACGCCAACTTACGCCAAGGGAGCCCGAAGGAAAGCGGGATTGATGGGCGAGGGTTGGGCTGGATTCGGCCATGGGAAGGGGTAGACTGATGGTGTGAGTTCATCACCTCAGGACCCTGCTCCCGCCGACCAGCCTCCCGAGGAGGTCCCCGCGGAGGCCGCCTACGCGGACTACGCCAACGACGGCGTGACCACGGTCCGGCCGCGCCTGCCCTTCTGGAAGCGCATCGGCGGCGAGGGCCTGGTCATCTCCCTCGTCTTCCACGGCGTGCTGCTCCTGGTCTTCATGGCCTGGGTGATCACCACCATCACCGACACCGCCCAGGCGGATCCCGAGACCTTCGCCACCGGCTCGGGCGGCGGGGCCAAGGGCGAGAAGGCCAAGGTCTTCGAGCACAAGATGCAGCCGCGCAACGCGCAGAACCTGGCCCGCAACGCCTCGCGCATCACCTCGAAGTCGGCCACGGCCTCCGTCGCCCTGCCCGACCTGCCCACGACCTCGACCCCGTCGCTGATGGCGGGCCTGACCGGCGGCGGCTCCTCCAAGGGCTTCGGCGGCGGCTCGGGCGGCGGCATCGGCTCGGGCAAGGGCGCCGGCGTCGGCAACGCGCGCAACTTCGTCGGCCTCTTCGGCGCGAAGTTCGGCGCCAACGGC
>CAIPVK010000167.1 GCA_903868455.1 uncultured Opitutia bacterium | reverse complement strand
GCGGACCACCTGGTGGTTGCGCAGCGAGGAGAAGACGAGCATCCGCGTCTCCGCGCTCTCGCGCCGGATGCGCCGGATCAGCTCGATGCCGTTGGCCCCGGGCAGGGCGATGTCGACGATCGCGAGGCGCGGGCGGTGTCGCCGGACCTGGGCGAGGGCCTCGAGCATGTCGCCCGCCTCCACCATCCTCAGCCCGAGCCTCGGGCCGAGCGTCTCGCGGATGAGCTCGCGGACCGCCAGGTGGTCCTCGACGAGCAGGATGCTTCCTTGGTCGGCCAGCGGTCGGGGGTGGACCGGCTCGGGGCGTCGGCGGGATGAGGCGGGGGTCGGGCGTCGGGGTCGGGCGCGGGGTTTCATGGCAGGGGGATTCACCTCCGGTCCCCGCCGGGGCGGCAAGCGTCCCCATCTGGGGTCTATTACCCAGAAGCCGCCTGCGTTGACACCCCGCCTCGGCGCCCCAAAGTGTCCCCATCATGTCCGAAGCCAATCCCTTCGTCGTCGCCGATGCCGCTCCCACCGAGCGCGCGTCCTTCTACCGCCGCACCTACCTGACGGTCGCCGCCGCCTTCGCGCTGTTCGGCGCCCTCCTCTGGGCCTCCTTCGCCCTCCCCGTGGGCTCGGGTCCCGTCGCCTTCCACTATGCCCAGGCGATGGGCGGCCTGTTCGAGTCGCTCGGCGGCTGGGCCATGCTCGTCCTGCTCGGCGTCTTCTGGCTCGGCACCTCCGTCGCCCAGTCGGCGGTCTATTCCCAGGCCTCCCGCCCGGTGAAGCTCGCCGGCTTCCTCGGCTACATCCTCCTGGAGGTCGCGATCTTCATCCCCCTCATCCTCATGGTCCTCATCAGGACCGAGGGTCGCCCGATGGAGATCCTCCTGCCCGCCTGCGCCGTGACCGGCGCCCTCGTCCTCGGCCTGACCGTCGCCGCCTTCGTCACCCAGGCCGACTTCTCCTTCCTCCGCACCGTCCTCGTGGTCGGCTCCTTCGGCGCCCTGGGCGTCGTGGTCGTCGCCGCCTTCATGGGCACGGGCCTCGGCGTCTGGTTCTCGCTCGCGATGATCGCCCTCATGGCGACCGCCGTCCTCTACCAGACCTGGCAGGTCCGCACCCAGTTCTCGACCGACCAGGACCTCGAGGCGGGCTTCGCGCTCTTCGCGGCCTTCGTCACGCTGCTCTTCTACGTCATCCGCCTCTTCCTCCAGCGCCGCGACTGAGCGGGCCGGCGTGGCGTGTGAACGGGGCGTCCTGCGGGACGCCCCTTCCGTTGTCAGGCCAGGGCGACGAACCAGCGCGTGTCGTCGGAGAACTCCCGGACCTCCGGGGGCTCGTCGGCCAGCTCCGAGCGCATCGCGCTGAGGGCCACCTTGAAGCCGGCCGCCTCGAGCTCACCGCGACCCTCCGCCTCCGTGCTGGCGTGGATGAAGACGGGACCGGTCTCGGACTCGTGCCAACGGTCCCCCAGCTCGCCCCCCGCCGGCGCGACGGCCGCGAGCCAGTGGTCCCGGTTCGGTCCGGTCAGCCGGTCGTGCGCGGTCAGGAGGAGGGCGGCGCCGGGGCGCAGGACGCGGCGGATCTCGGCCAAGGCCCGGGCCCGGAGCGCGCGGCCGGGGATGCACATGAGGCCGTTGAAGGCGAAGATCGCCCCGGCGAAGGCGCCGTCGGGGAAGGGCAGGGCGGTGGCGTCGGCGACGCGGGGCCGGAAGGGGCAACCCGCCTCGGCGAGCACGCCTTCGGCGAGCCCGACCATCCCGGGGGAGAGGTCCGTCGGCTCGACCGCCGTCCACCCCTCCCGCCAGAGGCCGAGCGCGACGCGGCCCGCGCCGCAGCCGAGCTCGAGCACGGGCGCGTCCTTGGCCAGGTGTCGCTCCGCGAGCAGGCGCTCGCTGCGCCAGAGGCCGACCCGCGCGGCCGCCCGGGCGTAGCGCAGGGCGGTCGCGGGGTCGTGCCAGTGGCGGGCGGCGTCGGTGGGGTTCATGCCGTAAGGTCTTGCGGGTCTCCGTGGCGCTCCTAGGTTGCGCGTCCATGCGTCGCGCCGCGCTCCTGCTCTCGGTGGTCTGCCTCGGACTCGGTTGCAAGCCCGAGAAGGCGGCGCCCACCCCGCCGCCTTCCTTCTTCTCCGGCCAGCCGTTCTCGACCGCCTACCCGCTCCGCCTCGACGGCAAGCCCTTCATGGCCCGGGTGGCCCTGACCGAGACCGAGCGCGCCCAGGGGCTGATGGGCGAGCAGCTCGCCAACGGCGAGGGCATGCTCTTCGTCAATCCCCTGCCCGTTCGCGCGCGCTTCTGGATGAAGGACACGCCGGCCGACCTCGACATCGGGTTCTTCGACCGCGAGGGCCGCCTGCTCGAGGTCCGCGTCATGCGCGCCCAGGACACGGCCGTGACCGAGTCGCAGTCGGACCAGGTCCGCTTCGCCCTCGAGATGCGCCAAGGGTGGTTCGCCGAGTCCGGCATCGCCGTCGGCGCCCGGCTCGACCTCTACGAGGTGGTCAACGCCGTCCGGCTCCGCGGCTTCAGCCCGACCAAGCTCGGCCTCTGACTCAGCCCGCCCGCCAGGCCAGCAGGCAGGCGGCGGCGAGCGCGAGGAACGCGAGGAGGCGCCGCAGCACGCGCCGGTCGCCCGGGGTGAGCTCGCCGAGCGCCATCAGCGCGGCGCCTGGGCGCCCACCTTGGCGGCCGCGGCCCGCAGGAAGGTCGTGAGGCGGAGCAGGAGGGGCGTGCCGGGGGCGCTGGCCAGCGGGGCCAGGGCGCGCTCCGCGGCGGCGATCTCGGACTCGAGCTGGTCGAGGCAGGCCCGCCACGTGGCGGGGGCGATGACGGCGCGCGGGTCCTCGCCGGCGAGCAGGCGGCGCACGGCCTCGGGCCCGGAGCGCTCCCGCTCGAGCAGGGCGGGCAGGGTGAGCTTGCCGCTGGCGACGTCCGTCCCGAGCGTCTTGCCGGCGCTGGCGCTGCTCAGGAGCATGTCGGCCAGGTCGTCGTAGATTTGGTAGGCGATGCCGAGAGCCAGGGCGAAGGCGGCGCACCCCTCCTGATGGGGGGAGCCGGCGGGCATGCCCGAGAGCTGCGACCCGGCGCGGCAGGCGGCGACGAAGAGCTCGGCGGTCTTCAGGCGGATGTGCCGGCGGTAGTCGGCCATGGCGAGGTCCGCCTGGCCGCGCGAGAAGGTCTGGCAGACCTCGCCCGAGCAGACCTCGCGGGCGCCGGTGGCGACGAGGCGGCAGAGGTCGGGCGTGGGGAGCTCGGCGGCGAGCACGAGCGCGTGGGCGAAGAGGGCGTCCCCGAAGAGGATGGCGGCGTGGGCGCCGTGCGTGCGGTTGGGGGTGTCCGAACCGTGGCGCTGGTCGGCCCCGTCGAGCACGTCGTCGTGGACGAGCGTGGCGAGGTGGACGAGCTCGACCACGGCCGCGCCGCGCACGACCTCGGGCGAGGGCGTGGCGCCGTCGAACGCCGAGGCGAAGGCGAGCGTGGGGCGCAGCAGCTTGCCCGGGTGGGCGAGCACGTCGCGGACCATCGGCCGCAGCTCGGGCTCGAAGGCGTCCACCTGCCCGGCGAGGAAGTCCCGCAGCGCCGCGCGGTGCGGGGCGAGCTCGGGAAACTCGGGGGCTTGGGCCATGGAGCGAACGTGCGGGGAGCCGCCGTCGGGGCAAGCCCGCGTGCAATAGGCTTCAACACCCGGGGGATTCCGCCTAGCATCCCGGCATGTCGCCTCGCGTCGGTTTGCTCGCCGTGATCGCCGCCCTGGCGGCCGCCGATCTTCCCGCGCAGGCCACCTCGCTCTTCGGTCGCCGCGCCTCCGCCCTCGAGACCGAGCCGGCCCGGCCGGCCGAGCCTCAGGGGCAGGGCAAGCCCCAGGCCGAGCCCGAGGATCCCTTCGCGCCCAAGCAGGGCGGGTCGGCGGAGGAGAAGCCCAAGCCGACCGAGCCCGAGGACCCCTTCGCCCCCGGATCCTCCGGGGCGGCCGACAAACCCAAGCCCAAGCCCGAGGCGGATGTCGGCGTGCGCATCCGGCCCGTGGAGGTCCGCCCCCTCTCGCCCGACGGCTGGGCGAAGGAGGCCGTCGAGTTCCGCCTCTCGTCCATCGGCCATCCCCTCGCCAAGGTCGAGACGCCCGCCCGCTTCGCGGCCGCCTGGCAGGCCTTCCGCCAGCAGCATCGCCGGGTCGGGGAGGGCTTCGAGCGCCTGCCGACCCGGCCGGAGGCCCTCCGTTGCCGACTCCTCCAGGACCTCGGCGAGGGTCGTTGGCTGGTCGGCGACGCGCGTGTCGAGGTCCTCTCCGCCCCCGCCGATCCCGCGCGCGCCGCCGCCCCCGGCTTCCAGGCCGTGCTGGTTCTGGCGGACGGGCGGGGCAAGGTCGGCGACACGGTCGCCGTCACCGCGCTCCGCGTGGGCACCTTCGACCTGCGCTTCGACTGCGAGGTGCCGCCCGCCGCCGGTCGCCGCATCACCCTACGGCGCGCGGGTTACGTCGAGTCCCCCGTCCTGCCCGACGACGAGCCGACGCGCGAGGCCTTCCGCAAGGCCGTCGCCTCGGGCGCCGCGCTCGCCGCCGTCCTCCCCGTCGAGCGGGATTGCCGCGCCTGCAACGGCTTGGGTTACCTGCGCCGACGCGTGCCCGGGAAGATCCAGGACGCCCGCGATCCCTGCGGGGCGTGCGGGGCCGACGGCAAGGTGAGCCCCGACGTCGAGCACCGCTTCAGGCCCTGAGCCGGATCAGTCGAGCGCCCTCAGGTCGGCGCCGGGCCGGGGAGGGGCGGGGTCGTCGCCGCGGCCGCCTTCGTCCCCGTCCCCGTCCTCGTCGTCCGGCAGGTCCTCGTCCTCGGGCTCCGCGCTGTCGCCGCGCGCCAGGCGCTTGCGACGCACGAGCGAGGCGCCGACTCCGACCGCGGCCAGGTAGAGGAGGAAGAGCAGGCCCGAGAGGATGCCGAGGGTGATGGGGTCGCCGATCGGGGTGATGACGGCCGCCAGCACCACGATGCCGAAGAGCATGCCGCGCCAGGAGCGGAGCAGGGTGCGAGGGCGCACGAGCTCGAGCCACATCAGGATGACGAGGGCGAGGGGGAACTGGAGGGCGATGCCCGTGAGGAGGGACATCATCACGACGAAGCCGTAGTAGTCCGAGCCCTGCCAGTCCGTGACCAGGCCCATGCCGGTCGCGAAGTGGTGCCAGGTCACGATGGACATCGGCGTGAGGAAGAGGAAGGCGAGCGCCGCGCCCGAGACGAAGAGGACGAGCGCGCCCACGCAGAAGGGGATGAGGCCGCGCTTCTCCCGGGAGGTCAGGGCCGGCCCGATGAAGCGCGCCAGCTCGTACAGGAAGACCGGCGAGGCCAGCCCGACGCCGCCCGCGGCCGCCGTGTACATCAGGACGTTCCACACGCCCATGAAGGTGAACTCGCGGAGCTGGCCGAAGCTCGCCATCTCGGGGCTGGCCGCCTTCGCCCACTCGAGCGGGAGCTGGAGGAAGGCGGGGATCTCGCGATAGAAGACCAGGCAGGCGAGGAACCCGAGGCCGAAGGTCAGGGCGACCCGGATGACCGAGCGCCGCAGGTCCTCGACGTGCTCGAGGAAGGTCATCTCGGACCTCGACCTGCCGCGTCTCAGGGCCTTGCCGATCATGGGTCAGTCCTCGAGGAGGGCCTTGATCTCGGCCAGGGAGATCTTGGACGAGGCCGCGTCGGACTCGCTCAGGAGCTTGCGCAGCATCTCGGACTTCGAGCGCTGGAGCTCCATCACGCGCTCCTCGATGGTGCCGGACGCGATGAGCTTGATGCTCGTCACGGTGCGCGTCTGGCCGATGCGGTGGGCGCGGTCGGTGGCCTGGGCCTCGGCCGCGGGGTTCCACCACGGGTCGTAGTGCACCACGGTGTCGGCGCCGGTCAGGTTGAGGCCGGTGCCGCCCGCCTTGAGCGACATGAGCATGACGGGGATGCCCGCGTCGCCGTTGAAGGTGTCGCAGACGCCCTGGCGGTCGCGGGTCGAGCCGTCGAGGTAGCAGTAGCGGACGCCGCGCTTCTCCAGCGCCTGGCGCAGGAGGGTGAGGGCCGAGACGAAGGTGGAGAAGACCAGGATGCGGTGGTGCGAGTCGACCGACTCCTCCAGCAGCTCGAGGAAGGCCTGGAGCTTGGCGGAGTCCTCCTCCTCCATCTTGGGCTCGAGGATCCGCGGGTCGGCGCAGACCTGCCGCAGGCGCAGGAGCTGGTTGAAGGCGGCCATGCGGATGCTGGCCTCGCTCGCCCCGCCCATCTCCATCTCGAAGATGGCCTTGCGGGTGGATTCCTGGACGTCGCGGTAGAGCGTGTCCTGGCGGTCCTCGAAGTCGCAGTAGAGGACCTGCTCGATCTTGGGCGGCAGCTCGGGCGCGACCGCGACCTTGGAGCGTCGCAGGATGTAGGGCGCGGCCATGGCGAGCAGGCGCTCGTCGTGCCACTTGGCCTCCTCCGCGCCCTTCTCCTGGGGCTTGGGCAGGTAGCCCGGCATGAGGAAGCCGAAGAGCGAGCGCAGGTCCTCGAGCGAGTTCTCGACCGGCGTGCCGGTCAGGATGAAGCGCCCCTTGGCGTTGAGCTGCTTGACCGCCTTGGCCGCCTGCGCGCGCGGGTTCTTGATGTTCTGGCCCTCGTCGCAGATGACGACGCCCCAGCCGATGGCGGAGAAGGCGCCGATGTCGCGGGAGAGCGTGCCGTAGGAGGTGACGACGAGGTCGTTGGCCTGGATGGCCGCCGTCTCGGTGCGCCGGTTCTGGCCGTGGTGGGCGAGCACCCGCATCCCCGGGGTGAAGCGCCGCGCCTCGCGGCGCCAGTTCTCGACCAGGGAGGCGGGGCAGACGACGAGGCAGGG
>CAIPVK010000166.1 GCA_903868455.1 uncultured Opitutia bacterium | reverse complement strand
ATGGCGTTGAGGTCGGGACTCTCGCTCATGGGAGCCCCAAGGGGATGCGGTCGGACCCCTTGGGTCAATGGGAATGGGAGGCGCGGCGCGCGGAGGAGATAGGGGAATGGGGGACCAGGGGACTCGAGCAGATAGGGGATGGGGGACTAGGGGGATAGGGGGCTATAAAAGGAAATGAGGAGTGGATGAGCACATTTCGTGAATGCGCTGCCTGCAAATGAAAGCATGCAGGAGGTCATGAAGCTCTCCGCTCTTCACCGACGTTGCGCTCGTTCGCCCCTCCCCCGCGCCCTATTCCCCAATCCCTCTGTTCCCCCATTCCCTCAGCCCCCTAGTCCCCTATTCTTCCAGTCCCCTAGTCCCCCATTCTTCAAGTCCCCCATTCCCCTATCCCCCTATTCCCCTATCCCCTCTATTAATCTTCCCAATCCCCCTTCCCCTCCTTCAATCCCGCCCATGCGGTCCTACCTCGACCTCCTCCGCCACGTCCGCCTCCACGGCGAGCGCCGCGAGGACCGCACCGGGGTCGGCACGCTGGGCATCTTCGGCGCGCAGCTGCGCTTCGACCTCGCCGAGGGCTTCCCCCTGGTCACGACCAAGAAGGTCCACCTGCGCTCCATCGTCGAGGAGCTCCTCTGGTTCCTCGCCGGGCGGACCGACAACGCCTGGCTCAACGAGCGCAAGGTCACCATCTGGGACGAGTGGGCCACCGCCGAGCAGTGCGCCCGCTTCGGCCGCGCGGCCGGCGACCTCGGCCCCATCTACGGCCACCAGTGGCGCAACTTCGGGGCCGCGCGGCTCGCCGACGGGACCTTCGCGCGCGACGGGGTGGACCAGATCCGCCGCCTCCTCGCCGACCTGCGCGAGCGCCCGGCCAGCCGCCGCCACCTCGTGACCGGCTGGAACCCGCGCGAGGCCGACCAGGTCGCCCTGCCCCCTTGTCACACGCTCTTCCAGTTCCACGTCTCGACCGACGGCCGCCTCAGCTGCCAGCTCTACCAGCGCAGCGCGGACCTCTTCCTCGGGGTGCCGTTCAACATCGCCAGCTACGCGCTCCTGACCCACATGGTCGCCCAGGTCTCCGGACTGCGCCCCGGCCACTTCGTCCACACCTTCGGCGACGCCCACATCTACCTCAACCACCTCGAGCAGGTCGACCTCCAGCTGAGCCGCGAGCCCCGCGCCCTGCCCCGGCTGGCCCTCAACCCCGCCGTGACCGACCTCTTCGCCTTCACCTCGGCCGACATCGCGGTGGAGGGCTACGATCCGCATCCCGCGATCAAGGCGCCGGTGGCGATCTGAGGCCATGGACCTCGGCCGCCCCCTCGTCGCCATCGCCGCGGTCGGCCGCAACCGCGCCCTCGGGAAGGACAACCGGCTGCCCTGGCGCATCCCCGAGGACTTCGCCTTCTTCAAGGCGACCACGATGGGCCACGTCCTCGTCATGGGCCGGCGCACCTACGAGTCGATCGGGCGACCCCTGCCCGGCCGGACCACCGTGGTGCTCAGCCGCTCCGGCTTCGCCGCGCCCGGCGCGACCGTGATCCGCGGCTGGTCGGAGCTCGCCGCGATCGAGCCCGGACGGACCCTCTTCCTCGCCGGCGGCGCCCAGCTCTACGCCGAGGCGCTGCCGTGGTGCTCCGAGCTTCTGCTGACGCACGTCGACCTCGCGCCCGAGGCCGACGCCTTCTTCCCGGATTGGACAAAAGGGTTCGACTCCGGCGAGACGCTTCGGCAAGGTCCCGGCTTCGTCATCCGACGCCATCTGCCCCTGCGACGCGACCCATGCGCCCCCTCCTCCTGAAGCTCCGCCGACGCGCGACCCTCTGGGGAGCCGGGGTGGCCCGCCCGGAGCTGCTGGACTTCCTGGTGCTGGCCCTCGTCATCGCCGGCGCGTGGATCACGGCCCTCCACCAAGGCGGGGCGCGCGCGGCGGGACCCTTGCTCGGGGCGCGGCTGCTCCTCGCCGCCGCCGTCCTGCACGGCGCCTCGCTGGCCACCCGACGCGATTCCGGCGCCCGACTGATCCGCGGCGCCCTGCTCTTCCTGCCGGTGCCGGCGTGGATGCTCCTCGACGCGCTCCTCCTCGCCCCGAACCCCGGCGCGGCCCAGGCGGTCGCCGTCCACGCGCTCCTCGGCGCGGGCGCGGCCTGGATGGTCGCCCACCACGCCCGCGCGCTCTGGTCGCAGTCGCTCACGCTCATCCTGCTCGTCGGGCCGGCCTCCATGCTGGCGAGCGGCGCGTTCGAGGACGAGGGCGGCCAGGTGCGCGCCATGCTCGGCCTCGCGCCCGATCCCGCCTACGCCGGGGACTTCGCCTCGGCCCTCGGCGCGCCCGGTTCGTGCGCGGCGATCCTCGCCCTCACCCTCGTGCCCGCGCTGGCGGTCGCCCAGCACTCGCGTCTCAAGGCCTGGATGCGGATCCTCGGCGCCTACTTCGCGCTCCTGCTGGCGATCGGCCTCGCGCAGACCCACCATGGCTGGGGGCTCCTCGCCGCCGCCCTGGGCGCGGGATACGCCGCCCGGTCCCTTCGCCGCAAGGCCGGCGGCGCCTGGGAGTTCCGCTGGGCGGCGATCCTCCTCGCGCTGGCCTTCCTCGTCGGCCGCTTCGACACCGGCGTGATGCGGACGTCCGCCGACGGCGCCTATCCGCTCGCGCGGGGCACGCTCGCCTCGCTGGCCGAGGACCCCCTCATGGGCGGCGGCTCCGGCTCCTTCGCGCTGGCCTTCGAGCGCGTCCGCCCGGAGTCGTGGCAGAGCGACCCCGCGTCGGCGGGCAGCCTGCTGCTCACCGCCCTCGCCGAGCACGGCGCCCTCGGCCTGCTCGCGATGGGCATCCCGCTCGCGGCCCTGCTCGTACTCGTCCTCCGCGCCGGGCTCGAGCGCCCCGACGCGCCCTCGCTCGCCAACGGCGTCGTCTATCGCCGCGCCCAGCTCCGGCGCACGCTGCTCGCCGGAGGCGCGGGCGGCCTCGCCGCCGCGGCGCTCGTCCTCTGCGTCGACCACCCCGGCGGCCAGCCCGGCGT
>CAIPVK010000165.1 GCA_903868455.1 uncultured Opitutia bacterium | reverse complement strand
GCGGTGAGGCGCGACCAATCGGGCAGGAAGGCGTCGTCGAGGAAGGACATGGTCCCATTAGGCGGGACGACGGGCGGCGGGCAAGCCGCCGCATCGCGCTTGCCCCCCGCCGCGGGCGGGGGGAGGATGCCCCATGGCCAAGCCCGCCGCCCACGCGGTCCAGCACATCCACGTCGTCCCCACCCAGCAGGGGACGGCCGTCTTCCTCGTGCTCGGGCACAAGACCCTGGTCATCCAGGTGGACCCGGCGGTGGGCGAGGCCCTGCAGGCGGCGATCGCCGGCAAGCCCCCGGAGCGCCCCCTGACGCACGACCTCATGCTGGCGCTCCTGCAGGGGCTCGACGCCTCCGTGGAGCGGGTGGTGATCACCGACGTGCGCGACGGCGTGTTCTTCGCCCGCGTCGTGGCGCGCCAGGCCGGCCCCGTCGCGACGCAGGTGGCGGAGGTCGACGCGCGCCCCTCGGACTCGCTCGTGCTCGCGGTGAAGGCCAAGGCGCCGGTGGTGGTGATGCCCGCCGTGGCGGACGCCTGCGAGGACATGACGGAGGCGCTGGCGAAGCTTCGCGGCGGCAAGGGGTGAACCCCGCCCTGCCCCGCCCGCTGGCCGACGGCACGCGGCCGTCCGTCCTCGCGCCCATGCAGGACGTCACCACGACCGGCTTCTTCCGCGTCGTCGCCCGGCGCGGCGCGCCCGACTGGTTCGTGACCGAGTACCTGCGCGTGCACGAGTCCTCGACGCCCGAGCGGCACATCGTGGAGTCCATCGAGGCGCACGGCACCGGCCGCCCCGTGTTCGCCCAGCTGATCGGCGAGGACATTCCCCACATCGTCCGGACCATCCGCTGGCTGCTGTCCCGCCTGCCGGTCGCCGGCATCGACCTCAACCTCGGCTGCCCCGCGCCCAAGGTCTACCGCAAGAACGTGGGCGGCGGGCTCCTGCGCGACCCGGGCAAGGTCGACGAGATCCTGCGGGCCATGCGGGCCGAGATCCCGGGACTGTTCACGGTGAAGATGCGCCTCGGCTTCGACGACCAGGCGGCGCTCGACCCGGTGACGGCGTCCGTCGCCCGGCACGGCGTCGACCTCCTGACGGTCCACGGCCGCACCGTGAAGGGCCTCTACTGGTCCGAGGTCGACTACCCGGCCATCGCCCGCGCCGTCCGCGCCGTCCCCTGCCCCGTCATCGCCAACGGCGACGTCTGGAGCGCCGACAAGGCCTCGCGCATCGTGGCCGAGACCGGAGCCTGGGGCGCGATGATGGGCCGGCACGCCATCCGCAACCCCTGGATCTTCCGGCAGTGGCGCGAGCGCCAGCTCGGCCTGCCCGTCCATCGCCCGACGCTCGGCGACGTCCGCGCCTACCTCGACGACCTGGCCTCCGAGTGCTGCGACGCCGACGCGCCGGACGACCGGCGCGCCTCGCGCCTGAAGAAATTCCTCAACTTCGTCGGGCTGGCGGTCGACCCCGAGGGCCGCTTCCTCGCCGAGATGCGCCGCACCGAGGGCATGGCCGAGCTGATGGCCTGCTGCGACCGCCACCTGCTC
>CAIPVK010000164.1 GCA_903868455.1 uncultured Opitutia bacterium | reverse complement strand
GCCGTTCCAGGGGATGTCCGAGGTGAAGACCGCGGCGGAGGCGGCGGTGACCATGAGGGCGTCGGGGTCGTTCTCGCCGTCGGCGGAGAGGACGAGGCCGATGACCTGGACCTCGTTGAGGAAGCCCTCGGGGAAGAGGGGGCGCAGGGGGCGGTCGCAGAGGCGGGAGGTGATGATCTCCTTGTCGCTGGGCTTGCCCTCGCGGCGGAAGTAGCTGCCGGGGAAGCGGCCGGCGGCGGCGAACTTCTCGCGGTAGTCGACCGTCAGGGGGAAGAAGTCCTGGTCGGGGTTGCGCAGGCCCTCGGCCGCCGTGGCGGAGACGAAGAGGACGGTGTCGCCCTTGCGGATGGTGACGGAGCCGTTGGCCAGTCGGCCGATGCTCCCGGTGCTGATGGTGATGCCGAGTTCCTCGACGGTCACGCTGTGTTCCTGTTTCATGTGTTGGTGTTGGGTTTGTGCCCGGCGGGATGCCGGACGGGTTTTTTCTTGGGGGGAAAGCGAGAGGGCCCGGGAGTCCGCGCCACGGAAGGCGGGACCGCCCCGGGCCCTGGCTCAGGCGCTCACTTGCGCAGGTTGAGCTTGGTGATGATCGCGTTGTAGCGCTCGACCTCGGTGGACTTGAGGTAGTTGAGCAGCTTGCGGCGACGGTTGGTCATCTGGATCAGGCCGCGGCGGCTGTGGAAGTCCTTGCGGTGGGTCCGGAGATGGTCCGTGAGGTGGTTGATGCGGGCGGTCAGGAGGGCGACCTGGACCTCGGGCGAACCGGTGTCCTTGGCGTCCTTCTGGTGCTGCTTGATGACTTCCGACTTGTTGGTCGACATGGTGGTGGTGGGTTTGTTTGGGAGGCGGGGCCGTCCTGGGGTTGTTCCCGTGGGCCAGCTACACGCCGACCTCACCGTGTGGGAGCGGGGATTCCGCCGGCCCTTGCGAGAGGGGCTCCGCCCCGCTCACTCACGAAGAATGACTTGTTTGAATGAGGGGGCGGAAGGGGGATGGCAAGGATAAAGGGGGGGGCCTATGGCGGAGCGAGGAACGGGGAGTGGGGAGTGGGGGAGTGGGGAGTAGGGGAGCGAGGAGGGGGGATAAAACGCACAATGGGGTCGCAATTTGACCGCTAGGACCGCGTTCCCCTCGGCAACCTAGAAACCCCTGCATATGCACGGAGACATGGGGGGTGGGAGCGCCCCGCTTTCCGCTCCTCGCCTTCTTTTCTCGGCCCCCTGGCAGCCCACTCCACGCTCCCCGCTCCTCACTCCCCGACTTTCCTCAAATACTCCCAGATCGCCCCGTACTGCGCCGCGGCGTCGCCGTCCTCCACATCCGTGATCGGCGTCAGGCCATCCTCGTCGGCGAAGCGCGGCATCTTGGTGGCGGGGTCGACGCGCGAGGGCGCGAGCATCCAGCGGTCATAATAGGTCCGGCGCAGGCGGTGGGTGCTGGCCGAGAGGTTGTTGCCCGGCGCCTCGAAGGGCGCGGTGGCGGGGCGTGACCCGACGCCGTGGCATTGGATGCAATTGAAGCCGCCGGAGGTGCCGGCGAGACGCGCCCCGACCGAGGCGGCGGCGGGATCGACGGGCGCCTCGGGCTCGCAGGCGAGCGGGAAGCCATGCTGGAAGGAGAGTCCGGCGGCCAGCCCGGCGCCATGGAAGGCGTAGCCCGGCATGCGGGCCGCGAGCCAGGGCCGGGGTTTGTCCATGGGCTCGCCCGCGATGAACTTGGCGGACCAATCGGGGCGCAGTTTCTCGCCGAGCCACGTCAGCGCCGGCAGGGACCCGTCGGCCAGGGGCTCGCCCTCCTTGTGGGCGGGGCCGCGCGCGATCAGGGCCTTGGCCTCGTCCTTGAGGAGCGTGCGACGCGCGACCGCGCCGTCGTGGTCGTGGCAGGAGCCGCAGCGGAGCTCGGCGACCTGGCGATGGGCGAACTCGGCGGGGCTGTCCTGGCGGAGCGAGGCGAAGT
>CAIPVK010000163.1 GCA_903868455.1 uncultured Opitutia bacterium | reverse complement strand
CTGGCCGGCCTTGAGCACGTCGTCGATGCCGGAGAGGATGCGGCCATTCTGGATGGTCTCACCCTCGCTGAAGTAACCGAGGAAGGCGCCGCCCTCGGAGGCGCCGCTGTTGAGGCCGTTGACGGTGCCGTTGATGGTGAGCTTGGAGCCCGCGTCGGTGCCGATAACGGCGCCACCGGGGGCGCCGGGACCGAAGAAGCCCTCGCCGTCGGCGATGACCGAGATGTTGCCGTTCTGGACGTTGTCGCCGGTGATGCTGCGTAGGGCGCCGAAGCTCGAGCCCTCGGGGCCGAACGCGCCGCCCTCGCCGTCGAAGCCGTAACCGGCGCCCTCGAGGAAGAGACGCGTCTCATTGATGGCGCCGTCGCGGAAGCCGAGGGTCTGGCCCCAGGTGGCGGCCATGTCCTGGGCGAAGTGCTCGCGGACCGAGAGGATGCCCGTCTCGATGGCCAGGCGGCCGACCGTGTCGAGGGTGCCGGGGGTGTAGAACTGGGTGTAGATGTTGGAGGTGATCTCACCGTCGCGGATATAGATGGTGCCGGAGGCGCCGAGGGTCAGGTCACCGCGGATGTCGAGCCAGCCGCCGTCCTTGGCGAAGAGGCCTTCCGAGCCGGAGAAGCCGAGCGCGATGTCGGCCTGGCGGATCACCGAGCCGTTGAGCGCGGGGCCGTAGCCGCCCTCGCCGTCATAGAAGGCGGCGGCGACGGGGAGAACGTTGCGGCCGACGATGGTCTCGCTGTAGAAGGAGCCCGACAGGGTCTCGGAGTTGTCGGCGGCGAAGGCGCTCAGGGCGAAGGCGCCGTTGAAGCCCGAACCGGTGCGGGCGACCTGGACATCGCGCTCATACACGGTGGCGACGCCGGAGACGTTGGAACCGAAGTAATTGCCGTCGGCATCCATGTAGATACCGTAGCTGGTCTGCCCGATGGCGAGATTGGTGGTGGTGTCGCGGGAATCGAAGTAGAAGGTGCCGCTCGAGTAGTAACCTTCCTGGTAGTCGAAGAAGCCCTGCGCGGTGAAGCCCTCGCCGTCCGGACCGGTCTGGAGCTCGCCGCGGACAAAGGCGGCGTCGTAGTTGGGCCAGTTGTTGTACTCATTGCCGCTCCAGGAGAAGGAGCCGGCGACACCGCGATAGACAGCGGCGTTGACGAGATCCCGCTCGCTGGCGTTGGAGTGATAGAAGGGGGCGTTCAGCGTCCGGCTGTTGGTCAAGTCGCGGTACTCGCGACCATACCAGTCATCGCCAACCGAGTAGGAGCCGTAGCTGAAACCCGGCTGGCTGTAATCCCAATCGGAGTTGTACAGATCGTAAGCCTTCGAGGTGGCGGTGGAGGCACCGACGAACGCGGCGGCGGCGAGGAGGGTCTTGGTGAGACGCATGGGGGATATGGGTGTGAATAAGGTTGGGTCCGGAGGGGTTTTTCAACGATTAAAACCTCCTAGAACGGAAAAGGGGCTGTTTTAGGCCACCAAACGACGCGAAAAATCGGTTTTTCGACGCGAATTGCCTGCGGATGGGGTCCTACCCTTGCTTGCCAGCCCCCGACCGGGCCGATTCCCTGAGCCCATGCGCTTTTTCTTCGTCCTAACCTTGGTTTGGGCCCTCGCCGTCCAGGGGGCGACAGGTCAGGCTCGCCCGGCTGAGTTCCTGATGATCGGCGACTGGGGAAGGGACCCTGCCCGACAACCCGACCTGCATCGCCAACAGCGGACGGTGGCCGCCGGCATGGCCAAGGTGGCGGCCGAAAAAGAGGGGCTGACCGCCGTCCTCGCCCTCGGCGACAACCAATACGACGGCGTCCCCACCGCCGAGGACCCGGTTTTCCGCACCGCCTTCGAGGAGGTCTATGCCGCGCCCTCCCTTCAGGTCCCCTTCTGGGTCGTGCTCGGCAACCATGAATACTCGGGGTCGCCGCTGGGGCAGCTGGCCTATTCGGCCCGCAAGATGGGTTCGGGGCGCTGGACCCAGCCATCGCGATACTGGTCGCGGGTGGTCGACGTCGGCGGGGGCGCCAAGGCGAAGTTCGTGTTCCTGGACACCTCCGCCTTCATCCGGACATATCGGGACAAGGACGGTTTCTCGGACATCCGGGAACAGGACCCGGCGGCGCAGCTGGCGTGGCTGGAACGCGAGCTTGCCGAACCCGGGATGACCTGGCGCATCGCCGTCGGCCACCACCCCATCTGGTCGAACGGCCTCCATGGCGACTCGGAGGACCTGGGGCGCGACCTGCTGCCGGTGCTGGCACGCCACAAGGTGCCGCTCTATCTCAGCGGCCACGACCATCATCCGGAGATCATCGACCGCGGGGCCGGCGGCCCCCTGCAGGTCATCGCGGGGAACGCCTCGGAGGTGCGCGGGCTCGAGGGGCGGCGCGGCGCCCTGCATCAGGGGCAGTATCTCGGCTTCGGCTCCCTGACGGTCGAGGGAGGCAAGTCGGCGACGGTGCGCCTGCACGACGCGTCGGGCGCCGAGCGCTTCCGCATCACGGTGCCGCCGGAACGCCGCTGAGAACAGGCGACCCCGCCGGGGGCGGGGTCGCGGAACGGGCCCAGGGGACGGCTCAGGCCTTCCAGCCGCCGACGGCGCCGGCGTACTGGGCGTGCTGGCCGAGCTCCTCCTCGATGCGCAGGAGCTGGTTGTACTTGGCGACGCGGTCCGAGCGGCAGAGCGAGCCGGTCTTGATCTGGCCGGCGTTGAGGGCGACGGCGATGTCGGCGATGGTGGCGTCCTCGGTCTCGCCGGAGCGGTGCGAGATGATGGCGCTGTAGCCGGCGCGCTGGGCCATCTGCACGGCGTCGAAAGTCTCGGTGAGGGAGCCGATCTGGTTCACCTTAACGAGGATCGAGTTGGCGGTCTTGGTCGCGATGCCCCTGGCGAGGAACTCGGTGTTGGTGACGAACAGGTCGTCGCCCACGAGCTGGGTGGTGGCGCCGAGCGCGTCGGTGGCCTTCTTCCATCCGGTCCAGTCGGCCTCCGAGAAGCCGTCCTCGATGGAGACGATGGGGTAGCGCTTCTGCAGGTCCTTGTAGAAGGCGATCATCTGGTCGGCGTTGCGGGAGGAGCCGTCGGACTTGTGGAAGGTGTACTTGCCGGTCTTGGCGTCGAAGAACTCGGAGGCGGCGACGTCGAGGGCGAGGAACACGTCCTTGCCCAGCGTGAAGCCGGCGTCCTTGACCGCCTTGGCGATGCACTCGAGCGCGTGCTCGTTGGACTTCACCTTGGGGGCGAAGCCGCCCTCGTCGCCGACGGAGGTGGAGAGGCCCTGGGACTTCAGGACCTTCTTGAGGGCGTGGAAGATCTCCGTGCCCATGCGGAGGGCCTCGCGGAAGGTGGGCGCGCCGCGGGGGACGACCATGAACTCCTGGATGTCGACGGGGGCGTCCGAGTGGGCGCCGCCGTTCATGATGTTCATGAGGGGGATGGGCAGGACCTTGGCGTTGGGGCCGCCGATGTAGCGGTAGAGGGGGACGCCCTTGGCCTTGGCGCCGGCGTGGGCGGCGGCCATGGAGACGCCGAGGATGGCGTTGGCGCCGAGCTTGGACTTGGTCCTGGTGCCGTCGAGCGCGAGCATGGCGCGGTCGATGCCGAGCTGGTCGACGGTGTCGAAGCCGACGAGCTCGGGGGCGATGACGTCGTTGACATTGGCGACGGCCTTCAGCACGCCCTTGCCGTTGTAACGGGACTTGGGGTCGACGCCCTTGGCGAAGGCCTTGGCGGGGACGGAGGCGTCGCGCAGCTCGAGGGCCTCGTGGGTGCCGGTCGAGGCGCCGGAGGGGACGGCGGCGCGGCCGACCACGCCGGACTCGAGGACGACGTCGACCTCGACGGTCGGGTTGCCGCGGGAGTCGAGGATCTCACGGGCCTTGATGTCGACGATGGTGGAGGAGGTCATGGATGGGTAAGGGGATGGGGGACTAGGGGACTAGGGGGATAGGGGGGCGAAGGATTGAAGAGATGAAGGGATTTAAAGGATGAAAGGGGGGAAAGGGGGAAGGATAAAAAGGGGGCTAACCTGCCAACCTGCTAAAACGGCTAGTATGGGGAGCGAGGAGCGAGGAGCGAGGAGTGGGGAGTGGGGAGTGGGGAGTGGGAAGCGGGGGACATTTAGCGGTGCTAGCGGTGGCAGCGGAGGGGCCTCCGGCCCCGGTAGCTCATTCCTCCGCCTCCTACGGATCCTCCAAATCCTCCGCCTCCTCGTCCTCCTCGACATCCTCCCAATCCCCCTAGTCCCCTAGTCTCCCACTCCCCCAAGAGCCGACCCGATATCCAGGGGATATCGGGCCGGCGAAAGATGGTGGGGATAGCAGGACTCGAACCTGCGACATCCTGCATGTCATGCAGGCGCTCTAACCAACTGAGCTATATCCCCGTGGACTGGAAAAGGGAGCAAAGTAAGGCCCGGGGGCTTGGCAAGGGGAAAGCGGCGCGGAGCGCCGGCCCTCAAAACGAGGGATGAAAAAGATGAAGGGATGAAGGGATTTAAGGGGAATCGGGGACTAGGGGAATGGGAGATTGGGGGGATGACGAGGAGGCGGAGGAGTAATCCACCGGGGCCGGAGGCCCCACGGATAGAAGTCAGATGCCAGACGCAAGATGCCAGAAGGTTGCAAGGCGGTCGCCTCGGCGAGGCGCCCCTACCTGGAAGAAGGATTCCGAGGGCAACGAGCGCCGCGAGTTCTCGCCCGCTGCCACCGCTGCATCAATCTCTTCGTCTCTTAAATCCCTTCATCTCTTTAATCCCTTTAATCCTCTTTCGCGAACGCGACCGCGGCCATCACCCACCCGACGATCAACATCGTCCCCCCGATCGGGGTGACCGCCCCGAGCCAGCGCGGGGCGCCGAGGGCCATCGCGTAGAGCGTGCCCGAGAAGACGGCGGCGCCGGCGAGGAGCAGAAGCCTGGGCCGACGGGTCGCGGACGGCAGGCACGCCGCCGCGAGGGCGTGGACCAGGAGATAAAAGGTGGCGGTCTCCCACCAATCGCCGGCGCGCGGGTCGGCGAGGAAGCGCTCGCGCAGGCCGTGCGCGCCGAAGGCCCCCAGGCCGACGGCGACGGCGGCGAGGAGGGCGGCGGCGGCGCGCGGGCGCAAGGGCCTCAGGCGTTGGGTTCCTTGGGGCCCTTGGGCGCGCGCTTGGGCTTGTCCTTCGGCGGCTCCTTCGGGCCGTCCTTGCCGGCGTCCTTGGCCACGGGCTCCTTCGGGGGCTCGGGCTGGGTGAAGGTGAGGCCCTCGGGCGAGGCGCCGACCTGGACGGGCTCGCCCTTGCGGAGCTCGCCGCGCAGGAGGATCTCGGCGAGCGGGTCCTCGAGGTGGCGCTCGACGGCGCGCCGGAGCGGGCGGGCGCCGTACTTCTCGTCCCATCCGTGCTCGACGAGGTACTCGCGGGCGGCGGGGGTGATGTCGAGGGCGACCTCGAGGTCGGCGAGGCGCTTGGTCACCTTGGCGAGCTCGAGGTCCACGATGCGGTGCATGTGCTCCTTGCCGAGCTGCTGGAAGATGACGATGTCCGTGAGGCGGTTGAGGAACTCCGGCTTGAAGGCGCGCTTGGTCTCGTCGAGGATGCGCTCCTTGAGCTTCTCGTAGTCGCGCGTCGCGTCGACGGCGGTGTCGAAGCCCATGAAGGAGTTCCGCTGCAGGACGTCCGCCCCGACGTTGGAGGTCAGGATGAGGATGGTGTTGCGGAAATCGACCGTGCGGCCGAGCGAGTCGGTCAGGCGGCCGTCCTCCAGGACCTGCAGGAGCAGCTGGACGACGTCCGGGTGGGCCTTCTCGATCTCGTCGAAGAGCACGACGGAGTAGGGCTTGCGGCGGACCTGCTCGGTCAGCTGGCCGCCCTCCTCGTAGCCGACGTAGCCCGGGGGCGAGCCGACGAGGCGGGAGACGGCGAACTTCTCCATGTACTCCGACATGTCGATCTGGATGACCGAGTCGGCCTCGCCGAACATCCGCTCGGCGAGGGTGCGGGCGAGGAGCGTCTTGCCGACGCCGGTGGGCCCGAGGAAGAGGAAGGAGCCGATGGGGCGGCGCGGGTCCTTGAGGTCGGCGCGGGAGCGGCGGAGGGCGCGGGCCACGACCTCGCAGGCCTTGTCCTGGCCGATGACCGAGGCCTGGAGGTCGCGCTCGAGGTCGAGGAGCTTCTGGGCCTCCTTGCGCTCCATGCGGGCGAGGGGGACGCCGGTCCAGTCGGCCACGATGGCGAGGATCTCGTCCTCGCCGACGGTGACCTTGGTCTCGTCGCGGCGGGCCTTCCAGGCGGCGAGGGCCTGCTCGCGCTCGGCGCGGAGCCTCTTCTCCTTGTCGCGCAGGGCGGCGGCCTCCTCGAACTTCTGGCGGCGGGAGGCGTCCTCCTTCTCCGCGACGGCGGCGTCGATGGCGGCCTGGAGCGACTCGACCTCGGGCGGGAGGTTGAGGGCGCGGATGCGGGCGCGGGCGCCGGCCTCGTCCATGACGTCGATGGCCTTGTCGGGCAGGTGGCGCGAGGTGATGTAGCGGTGCGAGAGGCGGACGGCCTGCTCGAGGGCGGCGTCGGTGAACTCGCACTTGTGGTGCTCCTCGTACTTGTGGCGGATGCCGCGGAGGATGCGCACGGCGTCCTCGGGCGAGGGGTCGTCGACCTTCACCGACTGGAAGCGGCGCTCGAGGGCGGCGTCCTTCTCGATGTGCTTGCGGTACTCGGAGAGCGTGGTCGCGCCGATGCACTGGATCTCGCCGCGCGAGAGGGCGGGCTTGAGGATGTTGGACGCGTCCATCGCGCCCTCGGCGGCGCCGGCGCCGACGATGGTGTGGATCTCGTCGATGAAGAGGATGACGTTCTTGGCGCGCTTGATCTCGTCCATCACGCCCTTGATGCGCTCCTCGAACTGGCCGCGGTACTTGGTCCCGGCGACCATCAGCGCCATGTCGAGCGTCACGACCTTGCGGTCGAGCAGGATCTCGGGGACGGAGCCGGAGGCGATCTCCTGGGCGAGGCCCTCGACGATGGCCGTCTTGCCGACGCCGGCCTCGCCGATGAGGATGGGGTTGTTCTTGGTGCGGCGGCAGAGGATCTGCACGACGCGGCGGACCTCCTCCTTGCGCCCGATCACGGGGTCGAGCTCGCCAGCCTTGGCCAGCTCGGTGAGGTCGCGCCCGAAGGTCTTGAGCAGGGAGAGGCGCTCGCCGCGGCCCTGGCGGCCGCCCTCGGGGCGCGCGGGGGGCTCGTCCTCGGAGGGCTCGCCGCCGTTCCCGTTGCCGTTGCCGGCGGAACCCTCGTCGCCGCCCTGCCCTTCCTCGGGCTGGATCTGGGCGAGGATCTCCTGGCGGCAGCGCTCGATGTCGACGTTGAGCTCGGCGAGCACCTTGGCGGCGACGCCCTCGCCCTCGCGGAGGAGGCCGAGGAGGACGTGCTCGGTGCCGATGTAGGCGTGGCCGAGCTTGGCGGCCTCGCTGCGGGCGTAGGTGAAGACCTTCTGCACGCGGGGCGTGAGCGGGAGGTTGTCGGGGGCCTTCGCCTCCTCGGGCCCCTTGCCGACCTGCTTCTCGACCAGGTCGCGGACGCGCTTGAGCTCGACGCCCATGCGGCCGAGGACGTTGACGGCGACGCCCTCCCCGAGCTTGATCAGCCCGAGCAGGATGTGCTCGGTGCCGACGTAGTTGTGGTGGAAGCGGCGGGCCTCGACGCGGGCCAGCTCGACGACCCGGCGCGCCCGGGGCGAGAAATTGCCATTCTTGTCTTTGTCCATGGTGGGGATGCTCCTGCTTGGAGCGTGCCAAGTCTGCCCGAGGTCCCGGCCGGGCGCAAGCGGATGCGGGAAATGGGCGGTTTGCCTTTGCCACGGCGGGCGGCGGCGGTTTTGTGAACAACCCATGGGACAGACCCTCGACCAGGCCGCCGACGTCCTCGACCCCCTCGTGCGGGGCCTCGCGGGCGCGAAAGTGGCGGTTTTGGGCCATATGCGCCCGGACGGCGACTGCATCGGCTCGCAGACGGCGCTCTGCCGGATCCTCACGGCGCTCGGCGCCGACGCCCGCTGCGTCAACCGCCACCGGGTCCCGCCCAACCTCGTCGCCTACGCCGAGGGTGTGCGCTATGACACGGAGGAGGGCTTCGCCCGGCGCGACGGCGAGGTCGCCGTCGCGGTCGACTGTGCCGACCTGTCCCGCATCGGGTCCCATCTGACGGACCCCTTCGGCGACCTGGCGGGGAACATCGACCACCATGTCTCGAACAACGGCTTCGCCAAGGTGAACGCCGTGGTGGAGGACGCCGCCGCCACCTGCCACGTCCTCGCCCACGCCGCCCGGGCCAAGGGCTGGCCGGTCGACGCCGCCACCGCGGCCTCGCTCTACCTCGGGATCGTGACCGACACGGGGAGCTTCCGCTTCCGCTCGACGAGCCCCGAGGTGCTCGAGGTGGCGGCCGACCTGATCCGACGCGGGGCCTCGCCCTCCCTCACCACCGAGCGCGTCTTCGAGAGCGAGTCGCCCGGCAAGTTCCTCCTCGTGCGCGAGTTCCTCGCGGGCATGCGCCTGGTCGAGGACGGCCGCGTCGCGGTCGGCGAGATCCCGCGCGACCTCTACGCCCGCACCGGCACCTCGAAGGAGGACAAGGAGGGCCTGGTCGACTTCCCCCGCTCGATCCGCGGGGTCGACATCGCCGTGCTGCTCGAGGAGGGCGCCGACGGCGTGAAGGGCAGCCTGCGCGCGAAGAACCCCGAGCTCCGGCTCGACCTGCTCGCGGCCAAGCTCAACGGCGGCGGCCACCGCCTCGCCGCCGGCTTCAACTGCCTCGGCGCCACGCTGGCCGGCGACCGCGAGCGCATCCTCGCCGCGGTCGTCGCCCACCTGCGCGAGCGCGCCCCGCGCTGATGGAAGGCGCGCCCGAGGGGCCCTGCGGCATCCTGCTCGTGGACAAGCCGCGCGGGCCGACCTCGCACGACGTGGTCGACGCCGTGCGCCGCCTCTACCGCACGCGCCGCGTCGGGCACGCGGGCACGCTGGACCCCATGGCGACGGGCCTGCTCATCGTGATGGTGGGCCGCGCGACGAAGGCGAGCGACCGGCTGATGGCGGAGGACAAGGCCTACGAGGCCGAGCTCACGCTCGGCGTCGTGACCGACTCGCAGGACGCCGAGGGCAAGGTCCTCGAGACGAATCCGGTGCCGCCGCTGGACCTCGCCGCCGTGCGGGCGGCCGTCGAGGCGATGGTCGGCGACCGCCTCCAGACCCCGCCCATGCACTCCGCGCGCAAGGTGGGCGGCGTCGCCCTGCACAAGCTGGCGCGCCAGGGCAAGGAGGTCGCGCGGGAGGCCCGGCCCATCCGCGTCCACTCGGCCGAGCTCCTCTCGTGGGAGAGCCCCCGCCTCGCCTTCCGCGTGCGCTGCACGAAGGGCACCTATGTGCGCACGCTCGGCCACGAGCTCGGGCGCGCGCTCGGCCCCGGCGGCCACCTGACGGCGCTCCGGCGCACGGCGTCCGGGCGCCTCGACGTCGGGCGCGCCCACACGCTCGAGGCGCTCGGCGCGCTCGACGAGGCCGGGCTGGCCGCCCGGCTCATCCGGGTCGAGGAGGCCTTGGCCGACGCATGAGGACGATCCACCTCGCCATCGGCGTCTTCGACGGCGCGCACGCCGGCCACCGCGCCGTGCTCGCCTCCGCGCGCGCCGCGGCTCGCGCGGACGGCGGCGAGGTCGTGGCGCTGACCTTCGAGCCCCACCCCAGCCGCGTGCTGCGGCCCGCCGACCCGACCCTGCTGATCCTCGGCAAGGCGGCGAAGGAGGAGCGCCTGGCCGAGGCCGGCGCCGACCGCGTCGTCCACCAGGCCTTCGACGAGGCGCACCGCTCGCTCGAGGCGGAGGCCTACCTGCCCTGGCTGCGCGGGGCCTTCCCCGGCCTTCGCTCCGTCCACGTCGGCGACAACTTCCGCTTCGGCCGGGGCCGGGCCGGCGACGCGGCTTCCCTGCGGGCCGCCGGCGAGGCGGCGGGCGTGGCGGTGCGCGCCCTGCCTCCGGTGATCGTCCGCGGCGAGGCCGCGAGCAGCTCGCGCGTGCGCGAGGCGCTGCGCGCGGGCGACGTCGCCCTCGCCAACGAGATGCTGGTCCGGCCTTACGAGGCCGAGGGCGTCATCACGCCCGGGCGCCAGCTCGGCCGACGCCTCGGCCTGCCGACCCTGAATCTCCCTTGGTCGCCCGAGCTCATCCCCGCCTTCGGCGTCTACGCGGCGGAGGTGATCACGGCGGAGGGGGTGGCCGAGCCGGCGGTGATGAACTGGGGCGTGCGACCCACGGTCGAGGACGGCGCGGTGGCGCCGCTCTGCGAGGCGCACCTGCTGCGTCCGACGGGCCGCGTGCCGGCGCCGGGGGACCGCATCCGGCTGCGCTGGCTCGCGCGGATCCGGGAGGAGCGGCGGTTCGCGGGGCTCGACGCCCTCAGGGCGCAGGTGGAGGAGGACAAGGGGGAGGCGGGAAGGGTGCTGGGCATCGGGGAGTGAGGAGCGCGGAGCGGGATACTTCCCGAGCTGAACGGCGGGGTCAGCGGGGTCGGCGGGAGAGAACTCGCTTCTCTCGTTTCCTCATCTCGTCATTGATACCGGTGGCTTGCCTGACGATTCAGCCGATTGGCAGCCTCTCGGAGAACCACGTTCCTCGGCCTCGCCGCGGACCCCGCCGACCCCGCCGCCCAGCCAATCCTCCTCTCTCCTCGCTCTCCTCTCCCCACTCCACGCTCCGCTCACTCCCCCGCCGCGAAGCGGCCGATGATTCCCCCGAAGGCCCCGTTGGAGAAGAAGACGACGCAGGCGGGTCGGCCGAGGGCGGGGAGCTCGGCTCGGAGCGCGGCGAGCAGGGCCTCGGGGCTGGCGGACGCGGTCGCGCGGCGGCCGGACGCGCGCAGGGCGGCGGCCACGCCCTCGCTGTCGAAGCCGTCGGCGCCGAGCTTCTCGGCGCGATGGGGGGCGGCGAGATGGACGGCGTCGGCCTTGGCCAGGGCGTCGCGGAAGCCGTCCTGCATGACCTTGCGCGCGGCGGTGTTGCTGCGGGGCTCGAAGGCGGCGACCAGCGCGCGGCCG
>CAIPVK010000162.1 GCA_903868455.1 uncultured Opitutia bacterium | reverse complement strand
GTCAGAGTCAGTCGTGCTGCCATTACACCATCGGGCAGGCGACAGGGGGAGCCAGCAGTCGGGGTCGAACCGACGACCTGCCGCTTACAAGGCGGCTGCTCTACCAACTGAGCTATGCTGGCGGGTTCCCGAGGTGTCCAGCCTTTTGCGGCCCGCCCCCGGGGTCAACCCCCGAGCGGCGGATTGGGATTGAAGGGGGAGGGGGCGAATCCGTTAATGACGACACCGATTCGCCCCATGCGCCTCCCCAAGCATCTCCTCCTCCTGTCCTCGACCCTCGTCATCGGCTGCGCGAGCAGCGACGACGGCCGCACCGAGGAGGTGACCATCCTTTCCAAGCCCAAGGGCGCCATGGTCGAGGTCAACGGCAACCGCGTCGGCCGCACGCCGATCACGGTCGAGCTCGACCGCACCCGCAACCACGAGCTGACGGTCGACAAGTCCGGCTTCGAGGCCGCCACCACGGTCCTCCGCCCCACCCTGCGCAAGGACACCTACGGCTTCGGCGGCAAGGTCGTCGTCGAGCTCGATCCCGAGGGCACCGGCGCGGAGCTGAACCCCGAGGACAAGGCCGCCTTCAAGCGCCAGCGCGAGGCCGCCAAGGCCCCCATGGGCGTCGACGCCGCCATCTGGGGCACCACCCAGGGCGACCTCGCCGAGGCCAAGCTTTCCGCCAAGAAACTCGCCGACTACGCCGCCGGCACCAAGGCCGAGGCCGCCAGGGCCGAGGCTGAGCTCGCCGCCGCCCTCGCCGCCCTGAAGGAGGAGGCCTCCAAGGGTTCGGCCGAGGCCGAGCAGAAGCTGGCCGCCGCCGAGGCCGAGCTGCAGAAGGCCGTCGCCGCCGCCCAGGAATCCGAGCAGAAGCTCGCCGCCGAGCAGGAGGTCGTCCGCCAGCGCATCGCCGCCATCGAGGCGACCGAGGCCAAGGGCGAGACCGTCGCCCCCCAGGCCAAGACCGACCTGAGCGCCGCCCAGGAGGCCGCCGCCAAGGCCGAGGCCGCCGTCGCCGCCAACCGCGCCGCCGTCGCCGCCGCCACCCAGTCGCTGAACGCCGCCGCCGAGGCCCGCAAGGCCGCCGTCGGCCAGGCCGATCCCGCCAAGACCGAGGAGGCCGTCGCCGCCGCCCGCGCCCAGGCCGCCTCCACCGCCGAGCTCGAGGCCAACATCGCCACGAGCGTCGCCAACCTCAACGCCCGCATCGAGCAGATCGCCAAGGCCGTCGCCGAGGGCAACGCCGCCGCGGTCGCCGAGGCCCAGGCCCAGGCCGACGCCGCCCGACGCGAGACCGCCGAGCTGAAGGTCGCCCTCGAGGCCGCCAAGGCCGACTCCGCCAAGGAGGCCGCCGCCGCCGCCGAGCAGAAGCTCGCCGAGGCCAACGAGCGCGTGACCGCGCTCGAGCAGAAGCTCGCGCAACAGGAGGCCGAGGCCGCCGCCAAGGTCGCCGCCGCCGAGCAGGCCGGCGCGGAGCGCGTCGCCGCTTCCGAGAAGGCCGCCGCGGCCGCCGCCGCCCTCGCCGCCGAGGAGGCCGCTTCCAAGCTGGCCGCCGCCAACGCCGAATCGCAGGCCAAGCTGGAGGCCTCCGAGAAGGCCGCCGCCGAGCAGGCCGAGGCCCATCGCCAAGCCCTCGAGGCCGCCAACGCCGAGGCCCAGGCCAAGCTCGCGAAGGCGGAGACCGCCGCCGCCGAGCAGGCCGAGGCCCACGCCAAGAAGGTCGCCGAGCTCGAGCAGCAGGCCGCCGAGGCCGCCCTCGCCGCCGAGGTCGCGCGCAAGGAGGCCGTCGAGGCCGCCAACGAGGACGCCTCCCGCAAGGCCGCCGAGGCCCAGGCCCAGGCCGACGCCCGCGTGGCCGAGGTCGCGGCGAAGCTCGAGGAGGCGAACGCCGCCGGCAAGGCCCTCGAGGCCCAGCTGGAGCAGGTGCGCGCCGACGCCAAGCTCGCCGCCGAGGCCGCCACGCGCGCCCTGCGCGAGCGCGCCTACGCCGAGTACTCCGCCCGCAAGGGCCTGATCGAGCGCGCGCTGCGCAACGGCGAGATCTCGCGCGAGGCCCATCGCGAGGCGCTGGAGCAGCTGGCGAAGGAAGAGCGCCCCCGCTGAGGCGAGGCGACTCGCGAAGGCCCGTCCGCGAGGACGGGCTTTTTTGTTGGAAGGGGTTCCCGGCGGCGACAGGGTGCGGCATGTCGACGCTCCAGCGCACGCCCCTCTTCGCCTTCCACGTCGCCCACGGCGGCCGGATCGTGCCCTTCGCCGGCTGGGAGATGCCCGTGCAGTACACCGGCATCCTCGAGGAGCACCTCGCGGTGCGCCGCGCGGCGGGGCTCTTCGACGTCAGCCACATGGGCGAGTGCCGGGTGACCGGACCCGACGCCGCGGCCTTCCTCGACCGCATGATGACGAACGCGATGGCGACGATCCCCGTCGGCATGGCGCGCTACACCGTCATGTGCCGGCCCGACGGCGGCTGCGTCGACGACCTCATCGTCTACCGCCTCGGGCCGGAGGCATTCCTCATCTGCCTCAACGCGTCCAACGCCGCCAAGGACATCGCCTGGCTGCGCGCGCACGCCGGAGACGCCAAGGTCGCCATCGCCGACGAGTGCGCGTCCTGGGCCCAGCTGGCCCTGCAGGGCCCCGAGGCGGAGGCCATCCTCGCGGGTCTCACCGCCCTGCCCCTCGCGGGCATCCGCCGCTTCGGCTTCGCCCTCGGCGAGGTCGCCGGCGTGGCCGGCTGCCTCGTCTCGCGCACGGGCTACACGGGCTCGCCGGGCTTCGAGATCTACCTGCCGGCGGCGGACGCGACGCGCCTGGCCGAGGCGATCCTCGCCGCGGGCAAGCCCCGCGGCCTCCTGCTCGCCGGACTCGGCGCGCGCGACTCGCTCCGCCTCGAGGCGGGCTACCCGCTCTACGGCCACGAGATCTCGGAGACGATCTCGCCCATCCAGGCCGGGCTGGGCTGGACGGTGAAGCCCGCGGGGCGGGAGTTCGTCGGGCGCGAGGCGCTCGTGCGGCAGATCGAGGGCGGGGTCTCGGCCAAGGTCGCGGCGTTCTCCCTGGACGACCGCCGCATCGCCCGCCAAGGCACCCCGGTGCTCGCCGGCGTCGACGCCGTGGGCGAGGTGCTCTCCGGCACCCTCTCGCCGCTCCTCGGCAAGCCGATCGGCACGGCGCTCGTCGCCGCCGACGCCCTGGCGCGCGGCGGACTGGAGGTCGACCTCCGCGGCAACCGCGTCGCCCTCAAGGTGGCGGACGCGCCCTTCCTCAAGTGAGGGGTTGAACCCGCCGCCCGCCTCCCTTTGCGTACGAACCCATGAGCAACGTCCCCGACTCCCTCCGTTACACCGCCGAGCACGAGTGGCTCCGGCTCGAGGCCGACGGCACCGCGACGATCGGCATCACCGACCACGCGCAGGCCGCGCTGGGCGACGTGACGTTCGTCGACCTGCCCAAGGAGGGCGCGACCGTGGCGAAGGGCGCCACCTTCGGCGCCGTCGAGTCGGTCAAGGCCGCCTCCGACCTCTACGCGCCGGTCGCCGGGACCGTGGTCGCCGTCAACGCCGACCTCAACGGCTCGCCCGACCTCGTGAACCGCGACCCCTACGGCGCGGCCTGGATGATCCGCGTCAAGGTCGCGGACGCCTCCGAGCTGCAGGCGCTGCTGGACGCCGCGGCCTATCGGAAGCTGCTCTGAGGGCGCGGGCCAGCCGGGCGAGCGTGGCGGGCAGCGCGCCGCGCCGCAGGGCGTGCTCCCAGATCCGCATCACGGACCAGCCGCGGGCGCGCAGCTGGCGGCCGACCCGGCGGTCGCGCCGCCGGTTGGTCGCGACCTTGGCCGACCAGAAGGCGCGCCGCGTGCGCGGCAGGCGATGATGCCGCGGGCAGCCGTGCCAGAAGCAGCCGTCGACGAACACCGCGAGGCGGGCGGCGGGGAAGGCGAGGTCGGGCCGGCCGGGCAGGCGCAGGCCGCGGCGCCAACCCGCGAGGCCCGCGGCCCGCAGGGCGGCGACCAGCCGGAGCTCGGTCGAGGCGTTGTCCTTGCCCTTGATCAGGGCCATCAGGGCGCTGCGCTCGGCGGGCGTCAGGAAATCGGCCACGGCCGAAAGGTGGCCGAAGGCCGCCGGCCGGCAAGCGCCGCCGCGCTTGCGCGGGGCGGCCGGGGTTCCTAGGTTGGGCGGGATGGGCTTCGGCGAGATCCACGCGCGACACCCCTGGGAGGCCACCCGGGAACGGATCCTCGCGCGCACGGACGCCGACGTGCGGCGGGCCTTGGCGCGGGCGGAGGCCGGCGACGGCGACCTCGGCGACATGGAGGCCCTGCTCTCCCCCGCCGCCTCGCCGCACCTCGAGCGCATGGCCCGGCTCAGCCACGCGCGGACGGTCCGGCGGTTCGGGCGGACGATCCAGCTCTTCGCGCCGGCCTACCTCTCCAACGAGTGCCAGAACGTCTGCACCTACTGCGGCTACAGCGCGGGCAACAAGGTGCCGCGCCGCACGCTGACGCCGGCCGAGATCCTCCGCGAGGCGGGCGAGCTCCGGAAGCTGGGCATCGACCACGCCCTGCTGCTGACCGGCGAGTCCAACAAGGTCGGGGTCGACTACCTCGAGCGGGCGCTCGGGCTGCTGCGCCCGCACTTCAGCGCCCTCTCGCTCGAGGTGCAGCCGCTCGGGACGGAGGACTACCGCCGCCTCAGGCGGCAGGGCCTCAACGCGGTGCTCGTCTACCAGGAGACCTACCACGCGGAGGCCTACCGCCTGCACCACCCGAAGGGCCGGAAGTCGGACTTCGCCTGGCGGCTCGACGCGCCCGACCGCGTCGGAGAGGCGGGCGTCCACCGCATCGGCCTGGGCGCCCTGCTCGGCCTCGAGGATTGGCGGACGGAGTGCCTCTTCACCGCGATGCACCTCGCGTGGCTCGAGCGGCGGCACTGGCGCAGCCGCTTCAGCGTCTCCTTCCCGCGGCTCCGGCCGCACGAGGGCGACCTCGCGCCGAAGGTCGAGATGACCGACCGCGACCTGGTGCAGGCCATCTGCGCCTTCCGCCTGCTCAACGGCGAGGTGGAGATCAACCTGAGCACGCGCGAGAGCCCCGGCTTCCGCGACCGGGCCTTCCGGCTCGGCGTCACCGCGATGTCGGCCGGCTCGCGCACCAACCCGGGCGGCTACGCCGAGGGGGCCGACGCCTCGCTCGAGCAGTTCGCCACCGAGGACAAGCGCTCCCCCGCCGAGGTCGCGGCCATGCTGCGCGCCGCCGGCTACGAGCCGGTGTGGAAGGACTGGGACGCGTCCTACGACCGCGCGGAGGCGCTCGCCTGACATGCTCCGCGCCTGGCTCGACCGCCCCATACGCCCCGGCGCCGGCCCCGTCACGCTCGGCCCCGAGGAGAGCGGCCACCTCGTGCGCAGCCTGCGCGCGCGCCGCGGCGACACCGTCGTGCTGCTCGACGGCGAGGGCCTGGTCGCGGAGGGGCGCCTCGCGGTGGCCGACGGCGAGGCCGCCCAGGTCGAGGTGCTCAAGGTCTCCCGCGCGCCCGCGCCCGCGCCCCGCATCATCCTCGCCCAGGGCATGCCCAAGGGAGGGACGATGGACGGCCTCGTGCGGTCCGTGGCCGAGGCCGGCGCGGCCGAGGTCGTGCCCCTGATGAGCGCCCGCAGCGAGGTCCGCCTCGAGGGCGAGCGCGCGCTCGCCAAGGCGGAGCGCTGGCGCGACCAGGCGATCGAGGCCTGCAAGCAGTGCGGCAACCCGTGGCTGGCGCGGGTGGCCCCGCCTGTCTCGTTCCGCGCCTGGATCGACGCGCTGCCCCCGGCCGTGCCGGGCGAGGTCCGCCTGACGGCCTCGCTGGAGATCGACGCGGAGCCGCTCGCGCGCGTGGACCTCGCCGCGGCCGCGCGCGTCACCTGGCTCGTCGGTCCCGAGGGCGACCTCGCGCCGGAGGAGCTCGCCGCCGCGCGCCACGCGGGCTTCCGGCCCGTCACGCTCGGCCCGCTGACGCTGCGCGCCGAGACCGCGGCGCTCGCCTGCGTGATCGCCACCCAGGTGCTCGCCCGGCGCTGAGCGGGGTCATCCGCCCGGGGAAAGGACCCCGCGCGGGCGGATTGGACGCCTCGCGCGCGCCGGGGGAGGATGGGGCATGGAAACCCGCAACACCCTCCGCAACTTCGTGGCCTGGCAGAAGGCCGTCACCCTCCACGCCGACGTCCTCCGCCTGACGCTGACCCCGGCCGTCGCGCGCCACCCCTGGCTCGCCGAGGGCCTGCGCGCCTCGGCGCAGGCCATCGCGGGCCACCTCGCCGAGGGGCATTGCCGGACGGACGACTTCGGCAAGGAGGTGCTCTACCCGATGGCCAAGGGCATCTGCGGCCAGCTGCTCTCGCAGGTGCTGGCGGCGCGGATGGCGGGCTTGCTCGAGGCGGGGCCGGCCGAGGCCGTCGAGCGCCAGAGCGAGGAGGTGCAGCGGCTGGTGGCGGGCGTGCTCCGGGCCCGGCGCGAGGGCGGCGCCGAGGGCGTCAACGGCGACCGGGGGCGCGCTCCACGACGCCCCGCATCCGACGAAGGATCTCGCGGAGGCGATCCCTGGGACAGCCGAAGTTGAGCCGCACATGGCCCGGCCCGCCGAAGTCCACGCCGTTGGTCAGCCCGACGCCTCCGCGCTCGAAGGCCACGTGGGGATCCTCGTAGCCGAGCGCGGAGGCGTCGAGCCAGGCGAGGAAGCTCGACTGGGGGCGCTGGCGCAGGACGAGCCCGGGCATGGTCCGGAGCTCGGCCTCGACGAGGTCGAGGTTGCCGCGGAGGTAGTCGACGCAGGCGAGGCGCCAGGACTCGCCGTGCTCGAAGGCGGCCTGGGTGGCGGTCAGGCCGAAGATGTTCTGGTCGAGCGCCAGGCCCTGAAGGAGGCGGCGGTAGCGCGCGCGCAGGTTGGCGTCGGGCACGATGGCGAAGCCGCAGGCCAGGCCGGCCACGTTGTAGGTCTTGCTCGCGGCCATCAGGGTGATGGTGCGGCGGGCGACCTCCTCGCCGAGCGAGGCGAAGACGGTGTGCCGGGCGGAAGGGTCGAGGATGAGGTCGCAGTGGATCTCGTCGGAGCAGACCAGCAGGTCGTGCCGCAGGACGATGTCGGCCAGGCGCTCCAGCTCCGCCCGCTCGAAGACGCGCGCGAGCGGGTTGTGCGGGCTGCAGAGGAGGAGGACCTTGGAGTTGGGGTGGGCGCAGGCCTGCTCGAGGCGCTCCCAGTCGAAGCTCCAGCGGGCGCCCTCCCAGGCCATGGGGACCTTGATCAGGCCGCGCTCGGAAAGCGTGGGCGCGCTGAGGAACGGCGGATAGACCGGGAAGGGGGTGACGATGCCCTGGCCGGGACCCGAGCCGACGCGGATGGCGCCGTGGATGCCGGGGACGAGCGAGGTGAGGAAGGTGATCCACTCCGGACGGACCTCCCAGCCGTGGCGGCGGCGCAGGTGGCCGATGACGGCGGCGAAGAGGGCGTCGCGCTGCGCCGGGTAGCCGTAGACGCCGTGGGCGGCGCGCTCGCGGATGGCCTCCACGATCTCGGGCGCGGACCGGAAATCCATGTCGGCGATCCAGGCCGGGATGACATCCTGGCCCGCGTAGCGGTGCCACTTGGTGCTCTCCGTGAGGGAACGGTCGGGGCAGGTGTCGAAATCGTGGGCCATGTCGGGCGCTCGGTCGGGGATGCTGGGATTGCGCGCAGGGGCGGGCAAACG
>CAIPVK010000161.1 GCA_903868455.1 uncultured Opitutia bacterium | reverse complement strand
TGGGCAGGCCCGAGGTGGGCAGGGCGGCCTGGGCGGCCGCGACGAGCGCGAGGGCCGCGCAGGTGAGGAGGTGTCGCATGGGGTGGAAAGGAGCAGTCCAAAAGAAACGGGCTGGCGATGCCAGCCCGTTCGTCGGCCGAGACCTTGGATTAACGCCCTTTTTCGGCCTTTTCGGCGCCCTTGTCCAACTTGGGGGCCACGGTCGGCGCGTCGGCGGGAGGGGGCAGGGCCTCGCCGGGAGCGACGCCCTCGAGGGTCGCCAGGACATGGCTCTCGAGCTTGGCGACGATCGCCTTGCAACGCTCGATGCCGTGGCGGACGGAAATCCTGAGCTCGGCGCCCTTCTGCTCGACCGCGACGCCGCCGATGAGCGCGCCGAGCTCGGCCTTGAGGAAGCGCGCGTTGTCGTCGTCCTCCTCGGCGGGCATCGCGATCATCGCGCCCATGGGCAGGAAGGCGCGGACCTCGTCGGCGGCCTGCTTGGCCTGGGCCTCGCTGCCGTAGGTCGCGGTGGCGAGGAGACGGACATCCTTGGCGTCCTCGCCGACGTGGAGCGCGCCCCGGGTCATGCCGCCGGCGAACGGCTCGGCGCCGGCGTCGGTCTCGCCCGAAGCGGCGTTGAACTCGGTCAGCTTGGCCATGTCGACGTTCGCCGTGGTGTGGCAGAGCGGGGTGGCGGCGGCGCCGGCCTCGGTCGCGGCGGGCAGCGCGAGGCTCGGGGCCTTGCCGTTCCAGCGGGCGAGGGTCTTGCCGAGCTCGGCGACGGGGGCGACGAGCAGGACGCCGTCGGCCGGCATCAGGACCGCGTGGGGCGTCTGGAGGAGGGACTCGACGGGAATCTGCTCGGGGGCGCCGGTGGCCTGCTGCAGGGCGCCGAAGAGGGTGGCGAGGTCCCAGCCCGAGGCGCCCTCGACGG
This sequence comes from uncultured Opitutia bacterium, assembly GCA_903868455.1. GTDB lineage: Bacteria > Verrucomicrobiota > Verrucomicrobiia > Opitutales > UBA953 > UBA8828. The sequence continues at coordinate 2,499 of CAIPVK010000161.1, read as the reverse complement.
CGACGGCCGAGGCGCCGCGCTCCTTGGCGAAGGCGTCGAACCTGGCCTTGGACATGTCGACCCGGAGGGCGGCGAAGAAGGCGAGATCCGGGCCGGTCTCCCCGGCCTTGAGGCGCACGCCGAGGTCGAGGTGGTGGGCGCCGTCGTCCTTGAGGCCGAGCTTGGCCTGCAGGTCCTTGCCGGCCTTGGCCTGGGCGGGGTCGAGCTTCTCGGCCGCGGCGGCGAGGCGCTGCTGCATGGCGCGCATCGCGGGGTGCAGCTGGGACTTGGCGGCGGTGTCGTAGGAGACGCGGAAGCCGATCTGGGCGTCCTCGGGGATGCCGCGGAGGGGCTCGGCGGCGAGGGCGAGGGCGGCGAGGCCGCAGGGGAGGAGGGAGGTCAGGCGCATGGGGGTGTGTCTCTGGGCGTAGCCAATCCGCGGAATTGTCCGCCCGCGAGCGGGAAATTCGGGCAACAAAAAGGGCGCGACTCGCGTCGCGCCCTCGGATGAGGTCGATCAGGGATGCTTAGTAGCCGCCACGGTCGCCGCCGCCGAAGCCGCCGCGGCGATCTCCGCCGAAGCCGCCACGACCGCCGCCACCGAAGCCGCCGCGGCGCTCACCGCCGAAGCCGCCACGGCTGCCGCCGCCGCCGAATCCACCGCGACGCTCGCCACCGAAGCCACCACGGTCGCCACCGCCGAAGGCGGGACGCTCCTCGCGGGGACGGGCGACGTTGACCTTCAGGGGGCGACCCATGAAGTCGACGCCTTCGGTCTTGGCGATGGCGGCTTGGGCGTGCTCGTTGGACGCCATCGTGACGAAGGCGAAGCCACGGGCGCGGCCGGTGAACTTGTCGCGCATGACCTCCACGCTGGTGACGTCGCCGAACTGGGCGAAGTGAGCGCGGATGTCGTCCTCGGTGGCTGCCCAGGCGAGGTTGCCGACAAACAGTTTGTTTTCCATGTGTTTTTCTTTCTTTTACCGACTCCGCATTGCCCGTTTCCGACCTCGGATTTCAAATTGCCATCGCTTGCGACCGACAACCCACCGGCTTCCTGCGGTGTTCCCTTATTAGTTAGTTGACGGGAACATCGGATAAGTTGGGCGGTTGAGGGGCGATTAGCAAGGTTAATCGGGCGAGGCCCGGTAGGCGGCGCGAATCCGCCCTTTTCGCGTCCCAGGGCGCAGATTTTCGATTTTAATCCTTAATTCCCGTCCCGGGCCTCCCTAGGTTCCGCCTCCCGGCACTCCCGATGACCCCCGCCGACGCCGTCCATCTTCTCCTCGCCGAGCTGCGTCGCCGGCGCGCGGAGGGCGCTCGCGCCGTCGATCTGTCGCGCGAGGGCGAGGCCGCGCTCGCCGATCTCCTGCGCCGGGCGAAGGGCGAGTCGGCGACGACGTCCGAGCCCCGTGGGTCCGTCGCCGATCCCGCCGCCCCGGTCGCGTCGCGTCGGGAGGCCTATCGTCCCGCCGAACCCGAGCCCCGCGCCAAGGCCGAGCCCCTCGTCCCCAAGACCGTCGCGCCCAAGGCGCCGGCGGTCGACGACTCGGCGGTGCCGCCGCCGCCGGAGGTCGCCCTGCCGCCTGACGGCTCCCAAGCCGGGCGTCTCGAGGCCCTGGCGGCGCGCCTCCGCGCCTGCCCCGAGTGCGCGCGCCATCGCGGCGCGGGCGCCGCGCCGGTCGTCGGCTTCGGCGATCCGGCCGCCTCGCTCCTCATCGTCGAGGAAGCCCCCGAGGCCGAGGACCTGGCCGCGGGCGTCCCGTATCGCGGCCCCTCGGGCCAGATCCTCGCCAAGGCGCTCGCCGCGATGGGGCTCGCGCCCGAGGCCGTCCGCCTGACCTACCTGATGCGCTGGCGCCCCGCGATGGCGGGCGGCCTGGGCGACCGTCCGCCGACCGCGCGCGAGGCGGCCTTCTGCCGGCCCTACCTGCTGGCGGAGCTCGGCGTCGTCCGCCCCAAGGCGGTGGTCGTCCTCGGCAACGCGGCGCTCAACGGCCTCATGGGCCTCGAGGGCGAGGCCGCGCTCCGCATCACGCGCAAGCGCGGCGCGTGGCTCGAGCTCGGCGGCGTGCCGGTGATGCCGACCTACAAGCCCTCCTACCTCCTGCGCAACCCCTCGCCCGAGGCGAAGCGCCAGTTCTGGTCGGACCTGCTCGCGGTGATGGAGCGGCTCGGCCTGCCGATCAGCGAGCGCCAGCGCGGCTACTACGCCGCGAAGCCGCCTCAGCGCGGGCTCTCCGAGTAGCGCGAGAGGGGGAAGGTCAGCACGCGCGAGCCGCGGCCGCTCGCCTTGAGCTCCTTGCGGCGCGCCGCCGGCAGGTCCTCCACCGAGCCTTCCTGGAACCCGCAGGCGCCGGTGAAGAAGCCCTGGGTCTGGGTGGTCAGGGCGATCAGCTTGGCCGCGCCCTCCTTCTTGGCCTTGCGCTTGAGGTACTCGACGAGCTTGGTGCCGACGCCGCGGCCGTGGTAGAAGGGCTGGACGTAGACCGCGCCGAGCTCGCGGACCTTGGCGTTGCC
>CAIPVK010000160.1 GCA_903868455.1 uncultured Opitutia bacterium | reverse complement strand
GCGTGGCGCCAGGCCTTGCGCGCGGGGATCGAGAGGCGGTAGTCGCCGCGGCCGAGCCCCTTGTGCCAGGGCAGCTGGAAGTAGAAGTGGTGGCCGGGGCACCAGGGGAGGCGCTCGGCGGAGCGGTTCTCGAGCTCGAGCGTGACGCGGAGGCGGAGCTCGTGGAATTCGTAGCGGACGCGGAAGGCGTGGGCCCACGGGTAGGCCTCGCGGTCGGCGGCGGTCGGGCGGTGCTCGGCGACGAAGCCGCGCTCATCCGCCTCGACGAGCTCGAAGGCGCCGTCGCGCGCGAAACCGTGGTGGGGCATCGGGCGGCGGACGCCGTCGGGGCCGTTCCAGAAGCCGCGTTCGCCGTCGGCGTAGGTCCGCCCCATGAAGGGAAAGAGGATGGGGTTGCCGCCGCGGACGCCGGCGAGGGCGGCGGGGTCGAAGCTCGCGGGCCAGTGGAGGACGTCGCGCCGGCCCGAGGGGAGGTCGAGCCACCAGCGCATGAGGCGCGCGCCGCGCGTGGGGCAGGCCTCGAAGGTGGACGCGCCCGCGCGCCAGCGGAGGCAGGGGAGCCCGTTCGTCTCGAAGGGGGTCATGCCGCGAGGCTCAGCGGACGAGGCGGTAATGGCAAACCCTCCATTCGCCGGTCCGGAAGTTCCAGAGCTCGGCGCAGGCCATGAAGAAGACCCTCCAGTAGGCGAGCCACCGGCGCTCCTGGCCGGCCGGGTAGGTGCGGCGGAAGATCTCGAGCGCGGCCTCGCGGTTCCGGTCGGTGTTCTCGAGCCAGTGCTCGGAGGTCTGGCCGTAGTGGCGGCCGGGCACGACCCAGCGGGCCTCGAGGCGGAGGTCGTCCTGGAAGCGCGACAGGAGGTCGTCCGAGGGCATGATGCCCCCGGTGAAGAAGTGGCGCGACATCCAGTCGGAGCCGTCCTTGCTCTCGAAGTGGTACGGGGCGTCCTCGTGGGTGAAGACGTGGATGAAGCACTTGCCGCCGGGCTTGAGCCAGGTGGAGACGCGGCGGAGGAGCTCGGCCCAGTTCTTCATGTGCTCGAACATCTCGACCGAGACCACGCGGTCGTAGCCGGGCTCGGCGGGCGCGAAGCGGTTCATGTCGCAGGTGATCACCTCGACGTTGCGGAAGCCCTTGGCGCGGCAGACGCCCTCGATGTGGGCGCGCTGGGTGGCGGAGTTCGAGACGGCGGTGATGCGGGCGTTGGGGTAATGCTCGGCCATCCAGAGGGTGAGCGAGCCCCAGCCGCAGCCGAGCTCGAGGATGCGCTGGCCGTCGGCGAGCTCGGCGCGCCGGCAGGAGAGCGCGAGCATGGCCTCCTCGGCCTCGGCGAGGCTCTCCTTGCCGGTCTCATACCAAGCGCAGGAATACTTCAGGCGCGGCCCGAGGCACAGCTTGTAGAACTCGGTCGGCACCTCGTAGTGCTGGGCGTTGGCGGCCTTGGTCTCGATCGCCACGGGGAGGGCGCGGAGCTCGGCGGCGAAGGCGGCCGCGCGGTCCTCGCGCCCGGCGGCGGTGGGCGCGCGCTCGTCGCGGATGCGCTGGCGCAGGAGGCGGCGGATGCCCCAGCGGAGGACGGAGTCGGGGAGGATGTCCCAGCCGAGGACGGTGTCGATGAGGGGCATGGTCGGAGCGTGAGGGGCTGGCGCGGAGGTGGCAAACGCGCTCGCTCAAAAGACGAGCCCCGCGACGCGGGGCTCGGCGAGGGCGCTTGCGCCGGGACTTACTTGCGGCGGACGGTGCCCAGGGGGAGCTTCTTGCTCGCGGGCGCGTCGGCGGGGGTCGCGGCGGTCGCGGGGGCGTCGACCACGGGGGCCGTCACCGCGGCGTTCTCCAGGCCGCTGGGGCTGGGAGGCTGGGAAGGGGTCTGGCAGCCGGCGAGGGCGGCGAGGGCGGCGATGAGGAACAGGTTGCGGGCCATGGAGGTGGGTGCAGGGTTGAGGCCTCCTTAGATACCGATGGGCACCGAGCGGACAAGCATGGATTCCTACCGCGAGGTGCTTTTCATCTGCACGGGCAACTTCTACCGGAGCCGCCACGCCGAGGCGGTCCTGAACTGGGAGGCCCGGCGCCTCGGGCTCCCCCTCCGGGCCTTCTCCCGGGGCCTCCTGACCTCCATGGTCGCCGAGGAACCCACCCGGCTGGCGCCTGGCACGGCCGCCCGCCTGGCCGAGCTGGGCATCCCCGCGGACCTCACCTCGCCCCGGCCGGTGCAGCTGACGGACGCCGACCTCGAGCGGGCCCACCTCGCCGTCGCCCTGCGCGAGCGCGAGCACCGCCCGCTGATCGCCTCCGGCCACCCCGGCTGGGAGGACCGGGTGCTCTACTGGGATGTGCGGGATATCGACGAGCTGAGCCCGGCCCTCGCCCTGCCCCGCATCGAGGAGGCCGTGCGCGATCTCCTGGTCCGTCACGCCTGAGCGGACCAGCGGGCGACGAGTTCGGCCTGCGCCTCGGCGCCGAGCTCCCAGCCGGGCGTCGCGCGCACGCGCTCGGCGAGGCGGTGGAGGGCGATGCCGGCGAAGGTGGCGAGGTTGAGGCTCTGGCAGAAGCCGCGCATGGGGAGGGCGAAGCGGACGTCGGCCAGGGCGAGGGCCGCGGGGGAGACGCCGGCGTGCTCGTTGCCGAGGATGAGGGCGAGGGGGCGGTCGACGGGGACGTCGTCGAGGCCGACCGCGCCGGGGGCGAGGTCCGAGGCCGCGAGCCGGTAGCCGCGCGCGCGGAGGGCGAGGAGGGCGGCGCGGACGTTGGCCTCGGCGCCGGGCTCGCGCGCGACCTCGGCGGGATGGAGGCGGTCCTGGGGCGGGAAGTCCTCGCGCCGGTGGCGGACGACGTCGACCCACCTTCCGGCGCCCATCGAGGTCTCGCCCTCCTCGAGGATCGGCGAGCGGTTCTCGAGGGCGTGGACCTCCTGGAGGCCGAGCGCGTCGCAGGTCCTCAGCAGGGCGCCGAGGTTGCGGGACTTATGGACGTCGTCCAGGACCAGCACGAGGCGGCGCGTGCGCCCGGCCGCGACCGCGCGGAGGCGGGCGAGCCGGGCGGGCGTCGGCCCGTCCATGGCCTCAGGCGGCCGAGGGAGCGCCGTCCCGGCGGAGCGACTCGAGGTGGCGGGCGGCCTCCTGGAAGAGGGCGCGGACCTCGTCGAGCGTCTCGCGGCCGACCTCGGCCTTGGTCGCGGCCAGCTCGCGCAGGGCCTCGGCGCGCTGCGAGAGGTCGGCGGCGATGCCCTCGAGCGAGGCGATGGTGCGGGCGCGGAGCTCGCGCGTGCGCGCGTCGAGGCGGGCGACCAGCTCGCGCGTGTCGTCGGCGAGGGACTTGCTCCGCTCCTTCACCTCGGCGGCGAGGATGCGGGTGTCGGGCACGGTGCGCAGGTCGCTGGCCAGGCCGAGCTTGGCGAGGGACCAGATGATCCACTTGGTGGGGTCGAACTGCCAGGCCTTCACGCCGTTGCGGTAGTCGTGCTGGAACTCGTGGTGGTAGTTGTGGTAGCCCTCGCCGAAGGTGAGGAGGGCGACCCACCAGCTGTCGCGCGCCGAGTGGCGGGTCGAGTAGGGCTGGCGGCCGAACATGTGGCAGAGCGAGTTGATGCAGAAGGTGCCCTGCTGGACGACCACCGTGCGCAGGAGGCCGGGGATGAGGAAGCAGGCGAGCGCGGTCTCGCCGGGGGTGCCGGTCACGAAGTGGCCGTAGGCCCAGCCGAGGAGGGTCGGCACGACGAAGCCGACGACCAGGCCGATCCACTGCACGTAGCGGTGCTGCCACATGACGAGGCCGTCGGCCTCGAGGTCCTTGACGTTGGTCACGGGGGGCTTCGGCTTCAGGCGGAAGAGCAGCCAGCCGATGTGGGCGTAGAAGAAGCCCTTGGAGATGTCATAGGGATCCTCGTCCTCGTCCACGTGCTTGTGGTGGATGCGGTGGTCGGCGGACCAGTCCAGGGCCGAGTTCTCGAAGGAGGCCGCCCCGAAGAGGAGGGTGAAGAGCTTGACCGGCCACTTGGCCTTGAAGGACAGGTGGGAGAAGAGGCGGTGGTAACCCAGGGTGATGCTGAAGCCCGTGGCGTAGTAGTAGAAGACGAAGAGGGCGGCCACGAAGCCCCAGCCGAGGTCGGTCTCGCCGACGTGGGTCCAGAGGAACCAGGGGACCAAGGTCAGGGCTCCCAGGGCGGTCCCGATCAGGAAGATCGAGGTCACCCACTCGATCCGGTAGATCGGGAAGTTGCGGAACATCAGTTTCATACCCGCTCACCCTGCCAAGGCCGGCGGGCGCTTTCCAGCGTATTATTCGGGGGTCCGGATTGGAATCAGGCCCGGGAACGCTTGAAAGCGTTGCCGATGGGGAGGACGCGGACGGGCTCGCGTGTCTTCACCCAGACCTGGTTCTCCTTAAGCTGCTTCGTCGGAAGGCTTTGGCAGGCGTCGCCGAAGGACGATAAGGGCAGCTTCTTGCCCCGGGGAGACGCGTTGAACCTTTCCGCCGTGGCGCGGATGCGGTCCGCGGCGACCTCCGGGTTGTCGTCCTCGGGCACCTGCACGACCCAGCCGACGAGATCCTCGGGCAGGCCGCCCTCGGGCGTGCTCACGAGCACGACATGGTGCTTCTTGACCGGCTTCTCGCGCTCGACCGCCTCGGCCTCGGCCTCCTGCTTCATCTCGTTGAGGAGCTCGGCGAGCTTGCGCGCGTCGATGCCGTTGCGCTGCAGGACGTCCTTGACGAGGTCGAGGGAGACTTTGGCCATGGCCGGAGCGAAGCGCTCCCGGGGCGGGAGGGAAGCGGGAGTTATTCCCAACCTTGCGCCGAGGGCGGACGGCCCCACGCTCCGCCCGATGCCGACCATGGGCAGGGAATGGGCCGAGGCCCGGCGCGCCGCGCGCGTCGAGGCGCTGCGCGCGCGCCTGCCCGCCGAGCTCGGCGGACCGGGCGAGCTCACCCTGGAGATCGGCTGCGGCCACGGGCACTGGCTCGTGGCCTACGGCGCGGCGCACCCCGGCGAGCGCTGCCGCGGCATCGACCTCCTCGGGGAGCGGCTGGCGAAGTGCGAGGCCAAGCGCGCGCGCCGCGGCCTGGCGAACGTCGGCTTCCTCAAGGCCGAGGCCGCGGAGCTGCTCGACGCCCTGCCGGCGGACATCCGCCTGGCCAAGGTCTTCATCCTCTACCCCGATCCCTGGCCCAAGAAGCGCCAGAACTGGAAGCGCTTCCTCCAGGCGGCCAACCTCGACCGCCTCGCGCGGGCCTGCCCGAGGGGCGCGCGCCTCGCGTTCCGCACCGACCACGCCGACTACCACGCGGCGGCGGGCGAGGCGCTGGCGGCGCACCCGGACTGGCGCGTGCTGCCCGGCGAGCCCTGGCCCTTCGAGGCCCCGACCTTCTTCCAGGACCTGCTGAGGGACAGGCGCGACTGGGTCGCCGAGCGGCGCTAGGGCTTGCGGGGGCGGGCGGGCGCGGGCAAGGTCGCCGCATGGAGAAACCCTCCCCGCGCCAGACGAAGATCGTGGTCACCCTCGGCCCGGCCTCGATCGTCCCCGAGGTCCTCGCCGGCCTGGTGGCGCGCGGGGCGGACGTCTTCCGGCTCAACATGGCGCACGCCGACGAGGCCTGGGTGCGCGCGGCGGTCGCCGCCGTGCGCGCGGCCGCGGCCGCCGCCGGGCGCGAGGTGGCGGTGATGATGGACGTCAAGGGGCCGGAGATCCGCACCGACGCGCGCGAGGCGCCGCTCGCCCTCGCCGCCGGCCAGGTCGTCGACGTCACCGGGCCCGACGGGCGCGCCGAGGCGGGCGCCGAGCTGGTCCGCACCAACTACCCGCCCATCGCCGGCGCCGTGCGCAAGGGCGGCCTCGTGCTGGTCGACAACGGCCTCATCCAGTTCCGCGTCCTCGAGCGCCGCAAGGACCGCCTGCGCTGCGCGGTCGAGCAGCCCGGAACCCTCGGCAGCCGCCGCCACATCAACCTGCCCGGCGTGAAGGTGGAGCTGCCGGCGCTGACCGACAAGGACCGGCGCGACGTCGCCCTCGGCTGCGCCGTCGGGTGCGACCTCTACGCCCTGTCCTTCGTGCGCGAGGCGGCGGACGTCCGCGCCCTGCGCGAGCTCCTCGCCGCCCACGG
>CAIPVK010000159.1 GCA_903868455.1 uncultured Opitutia bacterium | reverse complement strand
TTTGTGGCAGGAGCAAGCGCTCAGGCCTTCGCCGCCGCCTTCACGCGCTTGATCAGCGCCTTGGCGGTGTCCGAGGGCTGGGCGCCCTTCTTGACCCAGGCGTCGTACTTGGCGGCGTCGAGGGTGAACTCGGTGGCCTTGCCGCGGGCGCGGGGGTTGTAGTGGCCGAGAAGCTCGACGAAGCGACCGTCGCGACGGGTGGAGGACTCGGCGACGACCATGCGGAAGCTGGGTTCGTTCTTGGTGCCGAAGCGCTGGAGGCGGATGCGAAGCATGGACCGGGACGTGTTGGGAAGGGTTAGAGAGGCAGGGAAGGGGGGTGGGAGTCAAGGATGGAAACCCGGAGGGGCTGGGTCCGACCTTGACCCCCTCCCCCGGGCCGGTGCTCATAGGGGTCCGCCCATGCGGATCGACCTCCTCACCCTCTTCCCGGCGATGGCCGACGGTTTCCTGCGGGAATCCGTGGTCGGCAAGGCCGTGGAAAAGGGGCTTCTGCGCTTCCAGGCCCACGATATCCGGTCCTGGTCGACCGACAGGCACCAGCGGGTGGACGATACCCCCTTCGGCGGCGGGCCTGGCATGCTCATGGCCTGCCAGCCCCTCTTCGACGCCGTCGACGCCGTCGCCAGCCCCGGCTGCGAGGTGATTTACCTCTGCCCGGATGGGGAGAAGCTCTCACCCTCGCTCGCCAGGGAATTGGCGCAAAAGTCCCATCTCGTCCTGGTTTCCGGCCACTACGAGGGGGTGGATGAGCGGTTCCGCCAGGCCAAGGTCACCCGCGAGGTCTCGATCGGCGATTATGTCCTAACCAACGGCACCTTACCGGCTTGCGTGCTGGTGGACGCCGTCGCCCGGTATGTCCCTGGCGTGCTCGGGGATGGAAACTCCTTGACGGCCGACGCCTTCAACGGTTGCCTCCTATCCTTTCCGCAGTTCACCCGACCCGCCGACTACAAGGGTCTCGAGGTGCCCCCGGTCCTCCTCAGCGGCAACCACGCCGCGATCGAGAAATGGCGCCGGGACCAGCAAATCGAGAAAACCCGACGCCTAAGGCCGGACCTGCTGAAAGGAACCGACACCACGCCATGAGCAACCATCCCCTCATCCAGTTCGCCACCCAGTCCCAGCTGAAGGAAGGCCGCGGCCGCGACGCCTTCAAGGTCGGCGACGAAGTCCGCGTCCACACCAAGGTCCGCGAAGGCGACAAGGAGCGCATCCAGATCTTCACCGGCATCGTCCTGGCCCGCAAGCACGGCGGCATCCACGAGACCTTCACCGTCCGCCGCATCTCCTTCGGCGAGGGCGTCGAGCGCGTCTTCCCCGTCCACTCCCCCAACATCTCGAAGATCGAGGTCGTCCGCGTGTCCGAGGTGATGCGCGCCCGCCTCTACTACCTCCGCGACCGCGTCGGCAAGTCCGCCACCAAGGTCAAGGAGGTCAAGCGCACCGACCTCGAGGCCGCCGCCCCCAAGGCCGCGACCCCCGCGGCCTAAGGTCCGACAAGGTTCCCCGAAGCCCCGCCCCCCGGCGGGGCTTTTTGTTTATCACCGCGCCCGCCGCCCTTCTTGACCCCCGCCCGCTTTTCCGCACCCCTCCACGCTCGGACCGACCTGCGCCTCCTCCGGATCCTCCCCTTCCTCCTCCTCCGCGTCCCATGACCCCCCTAGACGACCTGAAACCCCGCTACGACGCCGTCGTCATCGGCGCCGGCCTGGGCGGGATGACGGCCGCGAACAACCTGGCGAAGCTCGGTTGGAAGGTCCTGCTCTGCGAGCATCACTACCAGCTCGGGGGGCTCGCCACCTACTTCAAGCGCAAGGGCGGGCATACCTTCGACATCTCCCTGCACGGCTTCCCGCACGGGATGATCAAGTCCACCCGCCGTTACTGGACCAAGGAGATCTCGGACCGCATCCACCAGCTGAAGGACGTCCGTTTCCTCAACCCCGACTTCCAGGTCCACACCACCTTCGACCGGGCCGACTTCACCCGCATCCTCGTCGAGCAGTTCAAGGTCCCCGCGCAGGTCGTGGAGGACTTCTTCGCCCACCTGCGGGCGATGAACTACTACGACAACGACCCGCGCACCACGCGCGAGCTCTTCGAGCAGTTCTTCCCCGGCCGCCCCGACGTCCAGCGCCTCCTGCTCGAGCCCATCGCCTACGCCAACGGCTCCACCCTGGACGACCCGGCGATCACCTTCGGCATCGTCTTCTCCAACTTCATGTCGAAGGGGGTCTTCATCTTCCAGGGCGGCACCGACACCCTGATCAACCTGATGACCGCCGAGATGAAGGCCAACGGGGTCGACATCCGCCGCAACGTCCTCGTGGAGAAGGTGGTGACCGAGCGCGACGCCTCCGGCCGCCGCCGTGTGACGGGCGTCCGCCTGCGCGACACGCGCTTCGGCGGCGAGGCCGAGGTCGCCTGCGCGGTCGTCCTCTCCAACGCCAACGTCAAGGACACCGCGCTCAAGGCCGTGGGCGAGGAGCACCTCGACCCCGCCTTCGTCGCCGCCGCCAAGGCCGTCCGGCTCAACAGCTCCTCCTGCCAGGTCTACCTCGGCGTGCGCGAGGGCGAGTCCATCCCGCACATCGGCGACCTTGTCTTCACCTCCGAGGCCAAGCCCTTCTCGTCCTCCGAGCTGACCGACTTCCACACCACCTCGCGCACCTACTCGGTCTACTATCCCGACACGCGCCCGCACACCAAGGTCCCGCGCAACGCCATCGTGACCTCGATCAACCAGCTCTGGGATCCGTGGGCGGCGCTGTCCGACGCCGATTACGCGAAACACAAGGCGCGCGTCGCCGAGGAGTCCCTCGCCGGGCTGGAGAAGTATATTCCCGACATCCGCTCGAAGGTCGACCATGTCGAGGTCGCCACCCCGCGCACCGTCAACCGCTACGTCCGCCACTCGCGCGGCACCTCCTTCGGGACGAAGTTTGAGGGCCTGAAGGTCTCCATGGAGCTGCCCAACCAGGTCGCAGGGCTCTACCATGCCGGCTCGGTCGGCATCATCATGTCGGGCTGGCTCGGCACCATCAACTACGGGGTCATCGTCTCGGCCAAGGCCGACAGCTACCTGCGCGACCCCGACGCCGCCCCGCTCGGCGAGGCCGCCGCCTCGGCGGGGGTCTGAGGGCGCGAGGCTCGGAGGGGTTTGGTGAGCCTTTTTCGCCACTGGGTTGACCCACTTGACGCGGACTTTCGGTTGACTTCGGCCTGCGAAAAGCGCCATTTTTCCCCCTCCATTTCCATTTCTCGTCTTAGCCTGTCCTTGCTCGCCGCCGCCGCGATCGTCTCGCCCGTCTCCGCGGCCACCTACACCTGGGATAACCTGACGTCCAACGGCAGCCAGGGGTTCTCCAACGGCTACACCCTGTCCACCAACACCAACTGGGCGGGCGACGTCACCCCGACCTTCAACAACCAGGCCGAGTTGGTGTTCACCGGCCTAGGTGCGGGTAGTCACACCGTCTACGCCGGTTCCGGGACCACCATCCTCAATCGCCTCACCATCGGCACGGAGTCCCTCTTCCGCATCAACTCGGCCAGCTCCACCCTGTCCTTCCAGGGTTCGACCCCGACCATCGACGTCCAGTCCGGCACCTTCCGTCTTGAGGTCATCCTGGCCAGCTCCGCCGGCATCACCAAGACGGGCGCCGGCGCGATGTTCAGCAATCTCCAGAGCGCCTCGGGCGGCTTCACCGGCGACTTCACCATCGACCAGGGCTTGGTGACCTCGGGCAATAACTTCGCCCTGGGCGACCAGAAGACCGTCAACATCCGGTCGGGCGGCGCCGCCAACATGAACGGCCAGTTCTGGGGTTCGTCGACCATCACCACGGGATCGACCGTGTCCCGCAACTACACCTTCAACATCGCCGGCACGGGCGTCAACGGTTCCGGCGCGATCACCAACCTCAGCGCCAACGCGGTCAGCGTGCTGACCGGCATCTCCGGCGTCCGCTATCTCAACCTCACCGCGGACGCCTCCGTCGGCGGCTCGGGCGACTACAACCTCGCCCACAGCGGCACGATCGACGGCAACGGGTTCACGCTCACCAAGACCGGCGCCAACTCGGTCTATATCAGCGGCGCCGCCTCCGACATCGCCTACGCCGTCAGCCAGGGTCGGCTCGTCGGCCACAACACCGACAACGCCTTCGGCGGCGCCGCCGGTTCCGTCGCGGTCGCGGGCGGCGCCACGCTCGCCAGCTACGGCGCCCGGACGTTCGCCAACGCCTTCACCCTGGCCGACACCGCCATCCTCGAGAATCTCAACTCGAACGTCATCTGGTCCGGCGCCGGTTCGCTGACCTCCGGGCTGGCGGTCGTCAAGGCGGCGGGTTCCACCAACCAGATCACGCTCTCCGGCATCCTCTCCGGCGCCGGCGGCCTCGACAAGCAGAGCGCCAACACGCTCCTGCTTTCCAACGCCAACACCTACGCCGGCAAGACCAAGGTCAGCGCCGGCACCCTCCGCCTCGGCTCCGCCGGGTCCATCGGCTCGTCCTCCGAGATCCAGGTCATGAGCGGCGCCACCCTCAACGTTACCGACGTTTCCGGCGGCTTCACCGTCGGCTCGGCCCAGACCCTCTCCGGCGGCGGCACCGTCACCGGCAACACCGTCATCGCGGGCACCCATACACCGGGCTTCAGCCCCGGCCTGCAGACCTTCACGAACAACCTGACCTACGCCTCCGGGGCCGACATCACGTGGGAGCTCGCCGCCAACTCGACCTCCAACCGGGGCACGTTCCACGACGCCATCGATGTCCAGGGCAACCTGACCTTCCAGGGGCCGACCACCCTCGCGCTGTCCTTCACCTACATCGACGGCGTCGTCGACTGGACCGCGCCCTTCTGGGACACCGCCGTCTCGGGCGTCCTCGGCTGGAAGATCTTCGGCGTGACCGGCACCGTCAACGGCTTCGCCAACCTCCAGATCGCGAACGCCAACTGGCTCGACACCAACGGCGTCGCCTTCGACACCGCGCGTCCCACCGGGACCTTCAGCCTCTACCAGGCCGCGGACGGCATCTACCTCAACTACACGCCCGTCCCCGAACCCTCCACCTACGGCCTGATGCTCGGCGGCCTCGCCCTCGCCGGCGCGGCCCTGCGTCGCCGCCGGAAGGCTTCGAAGTAAGGAACTCAAAGGAAGGAAAAGGGGCCCGCGAAAGCGGGTCTCTTTTTTCCAAAGGTCGTTCGCGATTCTTTCATCCGAATTCGGCTATCTGCCCCTGGTAGGGGCGCCTCGCCGAGGCGTCCGCGGCCGGCTCGGCGAACCAGCCCTGCCTGAGGCGAGGATTCGAGGTATGGGGAGCGAGGAGTGTGGAGTGGGGAGGGGTTCCGAGAATGACGGGGGCGACATCAAATTGCGTGAACGCGCGTGCCGTTCAGCGGACGCCTCGGAGAGGCATCCCTACCCCTTTACCCCTCCTCCGTCTCCTCGTCATCCTCCCCATCCCCCTATTCCCCCATCCCCCTATTCCCCTGCCAGCCATCCCCCTATTCCCCTATTCCCCCATTCCCCATTCCCCTGCACAATCTCCCCCATGTCCCCCCTCGAATGGCTCAACGACCAGCTCCTCCGCATGGAGTGGCTGCATGACGCCGTCACCCGACTCGTCGAGGGGTCGCTCGGGATGTCCACGCAGGAGCGCATGGGGGCCTCGGTCCATTTCTTCCTCTACGATTCGGCCAAGATCCTCCTGTTGCTGACGGCGATGGTCTTCGCCCTCTCCTGGGTGCAGTCCTATTTTCCGCCGGAGCGGACCAAGGCCCTGCTCGGCGCCCGCCGCGGTCTCGGCGCCAAGGTCCTCGCCGCCCTGCTCGGCACGGTCACGCCTTTCTGCTCCTGCTCCTCCATCCCGCTCTTCATCGGCTTCACGCGGGCGGGGCTGCCGCTCGGGGTGACCTTCGCCTTTCTCATCTCCTCGCCCCTGGTCGACCTCGCCTCGCTCGTGCTGCTGGCGGGGGCCTTCAATTGGGCGATCGCCCTCGCCTACGTGCTCGCCGGCCTCGTCCTCGCCGTCCTCGGCGGCCTGCTCATCGACCGGATGCGCATGGAGGCCCACCTCGAGCCCATCGTGGACGACCGTGCCGTCGGGCGCCCCTCGGCGGACATGCCTCGCCGTGAGCGCGCCTCCCTCGCCTGGCGCCAGACCCGCGAGGTGCTCGACAAGGTCGTCGGCTACGTGCTGATCGGCGTCGGCGTCGGCGCGCTCATCCACAACTGGATCCCGCAGGGCGTCATCGACTCCCTCCTGGGCGCCCGGAACTGGTGGTCCGTCCCGGTCGCGACCTTGGTCGGCGTGCCGATGTACGCCGACCTCTTCGGCGCCTTGCCCGTCGCCGAGGCGCTCGTCGCCCGCGGCGTCGGGCTCGGCACGGCGCTCGCCCTGATGATGTCGGTCACCGCCCTCTCGCTCCCCTCGCTCATCCTCCTGCGCCGCGTCGTCCGCCCGCGACTCCTCGCCCTCTTCACCGCCATCGTCACGATCGGCATCGTCCTCCTCGGTTATCTCTTCAACTGGCTCGCCCCGCTCCTCACCTGACCCCTTCCCATTCCGCCATTCCGCCAATCCCCGATTCCCCGCCTCCTCGTCATCTTCCCAACCCGCAATCCCCCTATTCCCCTCGCCCCCTAGTCTCCCATTCCCCTTTACCCCTCCTCCTTTCATCCCTTCAATCCCTTCATCCTTTAATCCTTTAATCCTTCACTGTCCGATGTCCTTCCCCAAGCCCGCCTTCCTCGCCAAGCTCGAGTCGCTCTTCGAGGGCCTGATCTTCTCCAGCCGCTGGATCCAGGCCCCGATCTACGCCGCCCTCATCGTCGCCGCCGGCGCCTACGCCTGGAAGAGCATCGAGGAGCTCATCCACATCCTGCACGGCTTCTCCACCTTGACCGAGGCCCAGATCATGGTCGGCCTCCTCTCCCTGGTGGACATCTCGATGGTCGCCAACCTCGTCAACATGGTCGTCGTCGGCGGCTACGTGACCTTCGTCAGCAACATCGACTTCCAGGACAACAAGGACCGGCCCGACTGGCTCGACCACATCAACGCCAACACCCTGAAGACCAAGCTGGCCGGCTCGCTCGCCTCCATCTCCGCCATCCACCTGCTGAAGAGCTTCATCAACATCACCGGCGGGGCCGACGTGCTGACCGACAACGAGGTGCGCATCGTCCTCTGGCAGTCCGTCATCCACGGCGTCTTCCTCGCCTCGATGATCCTCTTCGCCTGGAGCGAGCGGATGCAGCGCCACGACGCGCACTGACCCCGGGGCGGCTCAGCCCGCCTCGACCCAGCCGAGGATCCAGCGCTCGTCGGCGCCGCGGCGCATCCGTCGGCGAACCTCGTCCAGCAGGTCCTCGGGCCCGCCCGCTCCGGCCGACGCCTCCGCGAGGTGGAGGCGCACCCAGCGGTCCGTCCAGGGGCAGGCGTGCTCGATGACCTGGTCGAGCAGGACGGGCGCGCCGTCGACCATCGCGCGCCGCGGCGACGGGCTCTCGTCCGTCGCGCCCTCGCCGCGCATGCTGGCCGGCATCGTGAGCTGCCTCAGGCGCGAGACCAAGGGATCGAGGTTCGTCAGCCGCGAGGCGTGGGCGGCGTCGATCGCGGCCGACGCCACCTCGATGCCCTCGCCCCCCAGCAGGTGCTCCCCGAGCTGGTCGAGCACTTCGGCCAGGGTCGGCTTGGCGAGCCGGCGCTCGTCCGGCTCGCGGAGCGAGACGCGGTCGCCGAGCGTCCTTAGGAGCGCCTCGCGCACCTCGGCGTCGCCCCGGCGCGACGCCAGCTCGAGACGGTCGCCTTCCGCCCCCGTCGTCCGTCGCAGGTAGAGGTCGCCATGCAGGTCCGTTCCGCCGATGCGCACCGCGTCGTCCCGCTCGGACTCGACCAGGCAGGCGGCGAGCTCGGGCACATGGTCCGGGGCGCGCATCACGGCGGCGACGACCTCCGGCCAAGCGACCTTCAGGTCGAGCAGACGGAGGGAGAGCGAGGCGGGGCAGGGGAGGAATGAGGACGGCATCATCACCCTATACCCTCCCGCGACGTGTCATAAGGCCGGGGGCGATGCTAGAAGATGCTAAAAGAGGCCATAAAAGGCCATCCGAGTGGGCGACGACCCAGACTTTTTACAAATAATTTATTCTGCGTGCATGAAACCCCCCTTCCGCCGCCCCCAACGTCGGCCAGGGTGAGTTCCCCTGAGGAATGGGGGCGATGGTGCTCGCCGTCGTCGCGTCGAGGATGGCCTCATGCCCCTTCCCGGTTTCCTCACCCTGGCCTTCGCCGCCTCCCTTCTCGCGCCCGACGCCGACCGCGATGGTTGGTCCGACGCCGAGGAGCGGCGCGCCGGCACCTCGCCGATCGATTCGTCCAAGGTGCCGCTCGCTCCCCGCTACGCGACCGTCGACCTCGGGGCGCAGGCGAGCCTCGGCTGGCCGGTCGCCCTTTCCCATCGGGGCCATCGGGTCCTCGCGAGTTCGGGCGCCACCTGGTCCTGGGGTGCGGGCTGGCGGATGCCCCCGCCCCTCGCCGAGGGGGAGCAGGCCTACTATTTCGCCATCGATCCCGACGGCCGCGTCGCGGGCGAGGTTGAGACGCGCCGCTGGCCGGAGGCGACGGCTGATCTCGCGATTTGGCAGGACGGCGTCCGTCAACTCGTGCCCGGCACCCATGCCGACCTCCGCTCCGGCCAAGGGTGGCGCTACCGTCCGCTCCGCTGGCTGCGCGAAGGGGGGCTTCTCCTGGAGGCCCAGCCTCTCGTCACGAGCTTCGACGGCCCCGTGGGCGGCGACTGCCTCGTGGCGACCGTCGCGGGCGCCCCCGAGCCCGACAGGCGCATCCTCACCGGCCAGGTCGTGGGCGACAGCTCCGGCGCGAGATGGGTGCGGGATGTCGACGGCGCCTGGCTCCCGTTCGGCGTCGCCCCTCTCGGGCCCTCCGAGGTTCCGATCGCGCTGGGCGACGGCGGGGAGGTGCTTTCCCGCGACCCCGAGGGCGCCACGGTCGGCCTCCCGGGCGGCGAGCGCGCGGCCTTGCCGGACTCGGCGACGCTTGGCTCGGCGACCTTCACCGACCTTCCCGGGGCTCCCCGCGCCGTCGTCGAGGTCGGCCCGCCCGGCCGGGTGTGGCTGCCCGATGGCAAGGGACGCTATCATCCGCCCGTCGCGTTGCGCGAGTTGCTGCCCTCGGACGAGGCGTGGACCGAGGTCTCCGTCATGGCGGGCGACGGCTCCGGCGCGCTCCTGGCCTTGGGCCGCCGCGCCGCCGGGCCCTGGCGCATCCTCCTGCTGCTCCCGTGCCGCGCGCTCGCCGACCTCACGCGCGCGACGGACGCGGACGGCTTCCGGACCGCCATCGTGCCCGACCGCGCGGCGCACCCGACGGAGGCGCGCCCGCTCCTCCTCTGGATCAACGATGACCGCGACGAGGGCGACGTGGCCGAGGAGGCGTTGGGCGATCAGCCGGGCGTCCATGGCGCCGACGCGGACCATCTCCGGCCGACGCCCCGCGGGCGCCTCGACCAAGCCGATTGGTTCCCGCTCTCCCTCGCGCTCGGGCGCCTGGCCGAGGACCTGCCGCCCTTCGAGGTTCGCCTCCTCGGCGAGGGCGCGCGCCTGGTCAACGTCCTCGAGCTCGACCTGCCGGTCGCGCGCTTCAACCAATCCCTGCAGCGCGACCTCGCCGCCGTGCACGGACCCTCCCGGGGACCTTTCTCCGCCGCCGCGAAGGCCGGGGCCGTCGGCTCGGGATGGCGCCTTTCCGACGGGTTCGCCGAGCGCCTCGTCGGCCCGCGCCTCCTGGGGCACGGCGAGTCCTCGCTCCTGCTCGAGGGTCGCGCCGAGGGCTCTGGCCCGCTGCATGTCGCCTTCCTTCGGCGCGGCGCCGCGGCTGGACGGGACCCGCGTCCCGAGGAGATCCTGTTCCGGCTGACGGTGCCCGTCGCCGTCTCCAAGGTCGAGGCCCTGCACCGCGCCGCGGACGCGCGGGACCGCTCGCTCCGCGTGCCGCCCGCCGCCCTCGGCGAGCGGGGCGAGGCCTCGCTGCCCTGGCTCATCTTCGTCCATGGATTCAACGTCGACGCCGCGGAGGGGCGCGCCTGGGGCGCCGAGATCTTCCGCCGCTTCCACCAAGCCGGCTCCTCCGCCCCGTTCGTCGCCTTCCGCTGGTATGGCGACCAAGGCGCCGCGAATTACCCGATGGCCGTCGAGAGCGCGGCGGGCGCGGCCGCGCGCCTGCACGCGCTGATGGTCGCCCTCGCCCGCGAGCGCCCCGGCCGGCCGTTCGTCCTGGTCGGCCACTCCCTCGGCGCCTACGTCTGCCTCCTCGCCGCCGAGCGTGCCGGCGCCAACCGGGCGCTCCCGCCCGTGCGCGCCACCGTGCTCGTCAACGCCGCCGTCCCCTCCGAGGCCCTGGACGCCTCCGCCCCGGCGCGCGCGGCCGACTACCCGCTCGGCGCGGGTCGCACCTTGGCCGAGCTCATGGTCCCTCCCGAGACGGTGTGGGTCGCGACCGAGCCCTATGTCCGGCCGGAGTGCCGCGCCGCCGCGTGGGCCTCGGCCTTTCCCCCGGAGGACCGACGCTCGACCTGCCGATGGACCGGTCGGTTCGCCGCGCACGGCCCGGTGATCAACCTCTACTCGCGCACGGAGGACGTCCTCGCCCCGCCCGCCGCCCCGGGCGAGCCGCAGCCGGGGCTCGACACCGTCTCGGATTTCGGGGCGTGGGTCTACCAGGAGCAACGCAAGGGGCGCACGGTCTCCCTCGCCGTCAACCTCCGACGCGCCCAGGCCGGCTGGCGCGCCGCCTTCGGCGCCTCCCGCGCGCGCGACCTGCGCGCCGCGCGACCCGAGGACCGCCTCACGCTCCTGCGCTCGCGCCCGGCCTTCTCCGATTTCCGCGAGCCCGACCTGCTCCATCCCGACGTCGGCCCCGCCTCGCGCGGCTCGCGCGCGGTCGGCCGGGTCCAGGGCGGCACCTTCGGCTGGGGTAGCCGCGAGCTCCCGCCCGGGGCGGATTGGACGGTTCGCGACGAGCTTCTCGCCCATGCCATCCCCGCCCTGAGCGCGCCCGCGGGCGCCGTGCCCGTCGCCGGTTGCCTCAACTATCGGATGGACGGCCTAGGGCCTTCCGACACGCCCTTGGCCGGCCTGACCCCGTTCCCCCTCGGCTGGGCGCGCGGCGTGGAGTCCGCTCCCCATCTCCCCGCGCCGGCTCCCATCTGGCGCCATAGCGACTGGCGCAACGTCGCCTTCCCCTATGTCCATCCGGTCTTCGCCCTGATCGTGCGCGAGACCGGCCTCTCCCTTCCCCCGCCATGAGAACCCTGCTGTCCCGCCTGCTCCTCCTCGCCTCCTCCCCCGCCGTCGCCCTCACGGTCGACCTCGATGTCCGCGTCACGGACGAGCTCGGCTATCCCGTGCCCGACGCCTGGGTCCGCGTCGACTGGGTCCCCGTGCTCTCGCACGATCCTTGGAACGCGCCCTCGCTGACCCGCCCCGCGGAGGCGCGGACCGACGTCGCCGGCCGCGCGCGCATCTCGGGCCGACACGCCGCCCCGCGCCTGCTCGTGGAGGCGGGAGCCGACGGCCATTACGCCGTCAGCCGCGTGCTCGCCTCGCGCGACCAGATTGTTCGGCTCGGGCTTCCCCTGCGCGGCCCCGCCGTCCGGCATCGCCGTCTGGAGGTGCTCACCTCCGTCCTGCCCGAGGACGGTCAGCCGCGCGCCTTCGATCTCGAGATGGGCGCCTTCCTCCCGCCGCTCGGCGTCGGGCGCCACGCCGACGTCGTGATCTCGGGCGAGCGGGGCTCGGCGCGCCTCCCCAAGGACTCCCGCGCCCCCTATCGCGATTGGGCGACCCTCGCGTTCCTCGGTGTCGGGGCCGGGTATCGCGCCACCCCCCGGCCCGGCCAGGCCGGCTTCGCCGCCGCGCACGACGGCGGGGTGCCCGGCCTGCGCATCCGCGAGCTCCTGCACCCGAGGGAGATTCCCGACGGCCCGTACGCGACCGAGCTCGGGTTCGTCGAGTCCCGCCAGGCCGAGGCGCCGCCGCCCGACGACCTCCGCTGGCTGCGTCCCGATCCGGCGTTCGTCCCGGGACCGGGTCGGCTGGGCGCCCCGCAATGGGTCTTCCGCATCCGTCCAGGACCGGCCGCCCTCCACGGGGTGCTGACGGATTTCGGCTGGCTACCCGACGGTCGCCTTCGCCTGGCCTACCTGCTGAGCGACGAGCCCGGGAACCCGAGCCTCGAGTTCGGGTTCCCGCCGGAGGACATGGGGCGTTGACGGCGCGGGGCGTCTCGGGCAGGGTGGCCGTGTGTCGTCCCGCCTCGTCCTCGCCCTCGTCCTCCTCGCCGCGCTCGTCGGCTTCGGCCTCGGGCGCCTTTCGGACCGCGCCGAGCCCGTTGTCGCCGCGCCGGAGCCCCTGCCCGTGCCGGGCGAGCGCTCGCTCGAGCTCGCCCAGGTTCGCCGTGTGACGCTCCGGCTCTCCGCCTCCACCGAGGTCGCCGCCCAGATCGCCGACGCCGAGGCCGCCATCCGCCGCCGCCTGCACGACGCCGGCGTCCTCGTCGTGCCCTCCAACCAGACCTTCGACGCCGTCGTCTGGTGCCATCTCGACGCGCACCAGTTCCGCGCCTACGACGCGCACGGCGTCGCCGCCGAGCTCCACCTCTCGGCCGACCACAAGGTCAGGGTCGACGGCGAGATACGGTCGATCCCGCACGACCTCTGGCAGTCCGACAACATGCGCCTCGTCCAGCCCGAGCTCATCGGGCGCGAGGTCGTCCAGTCGATCGACGAGCTCGCGGCGCACCTGGCGTCGGCGCTTCGTCGCTCGCGCGACCTCGATCGCTGAGTCAGCAGCGCGCCAAGGCCCGCCCGAGCGCCCCGAGCCCCGCCGCGAACACGACCGGCTCGACGATGAGGCTCGGCGCGACGGCCGGTTCCGACAGGTCGTAGTAGTGCCCGGGGTGGACCAGCGCCCCCTCCTCGAGCGCCCTCAGGCAGAGCGCGAGCTCGTCGACGCCCGGGGGCAGGTCGACGACGGCGGACCACCCTCCCTCGCGCGGCGCGGGCGCGCACCCCTTGCCCGAGGTCCCGCACCAGGCGGCGAGCGTCGCCGCGTTCCCGCGCACGCGGCCCGCCAGCCGCTCGCGAAGCGCGGGCGCCGCGCGCAGCAGGGAGGGCAGGGCGACCTGCGCCGGGGTGTTCACGGAGAGGTAGGTGTCGGCGAGGCGCTCGAGCCTCGGCAGGAGGGCGTCGACCCACGCCCGTGGTCCATCCAGCGCCGACCAGCCGACCTTCAGCTGCGGCGCGAGGGCGACCTTGGAGAGACCCGAGAGCGCCACGCGCGGGACCGGGGAGCCGCGCAGGTCGGCCAGCGCGGAGCGCGCCGGCCCCGCCGCGCGATGGTCGAGGAACACCTCGTCGATGAGCAGCGCGCAGCCGGGCGCGCCCGCCAGCGCCGCGGCCTGGAGCGCCCCGAGGTCGTCCGCGTCGAGGATGTGCCCCGTGGGGTTCGCGGGGGAGATGGCCACGATCGCGCGCGTGCGCGCGTCGGGCCGGAGCGTCGACGCGTCGACCCGCCACCGCCCGCCCGCGCGGACGCAGCGGTAGGGTCGCACCTCGACGCGCGCCAGCTCGGCGAGGTCGGCCACCAGCGGGTAGGAGGGCTCGGGCGCCAGGACGTTGTCGCCCGGCTCGGCCAGCAGCCGGAACCACCAGGCATAGGCCTCGCTGGTCGAGGCCGAGAGGCAGATGCGAGCCGCGGGAATCTCCGCGCCGCGCTCCGACAGGTAGGCCGAGATCGCCTCCCGGGCGTCCTTCCGGCCCAGCGGGTCGGGCTCGTGCCGCTCGCACCCCTCGGCGCCGAGCAGCGGCGCGAGCTCGGACCGCTCCCAGCCGAGGCCGACGTCCGCGGGGTTCGACACCGTGAGGTCGGCCAGCGGCAGGCCCGTCGCGCGCCGCGCGCGGGCCGCGCGGGTGAGGGCGTTCTCGCCGGACTCGCTCATCGGGCCTCGCCTCCGCGGCTCAGCTGGCGGAGCGCCTCGTAGGTCGCGATGCCGCAGGCGGTGGAGAGGTTCAGCGAGCGCAGGAGTTCGCGCGCCTCGCCCGTCACCCTCGGCTTGCCGGGCCGCCCCGTGCCCGCCGCCGGGCCGCGCATCGCCTCCGCGACCTCGCCCGGGATCTCGGCGTCGCCGACGAGATGAGGGATGCGCACGTGGCGTTCCGCGGGGATCGCGTCGCGCACCTCGCCGGGCGCGCCCGAGCTCTCGGAGCCGAAGACCAGCCCGTCGCCCGCGGCGAAGTCCGCCTCCCAGATCGTCCGCGTCGCGCGGGTCGTGAGCAGCCAGAGGCGGGCGGGCCGCGCCTCGGCGGCCAGGAACGCGGCCCAGTCGGCGTGGTGGCGGACGTCGAGGGCGTGCCAGTAGTCCATCCCCGCCCGCCGGAGCTTGGCGTCGGTGATCTCGAACCCGAGGGGATGGATGAGGTGGAGCGCGGAACCCGTCAGCGCGCACATGCGGCCGATGTTCCCCGTGTTCTGGGGAATCTCCGGCCGATGGAGGATCAGGTGCAGCACGCCGCGCCACCCTATCGCGGGGGCTCGGCTCGCCAAAGCAAAACGCGCCATGGGAGGCCGCGAGGACCTTCCTGGCTGCCCGGGTAGGGATTGAACCTACGACCAAGTGATTAACAGTCACCTGCTCTTCCACTGAGCTACCGGGCAGTTCAGGAAGGGGGTCATTTAGACAGGACCCGCCCCCACCCTGTCAAACCGGAATCCGGGTCAGGCGACCCCGGCCGCCCGGAGGGCCGCCCGCACCTTCTCCAGCCGGCCCTCGACCGCCTTGCCCAGCCGATCCGCCTCCGCCGTGGCGCTCGCCTCCGCGGCCGAGGCCGCGTCCCGGGACTTGCCCGCCTTGGCTTGCAGTTCCCGGGCGCGGGCGAGGTCCTTGTTCTCCTTGGCCAGCCTCTGGTTCACGCCGGACAGCTGGGAGCGGAGGCTGTCCGTCGTGTCCGCGCCCGAGCGCTGGGCCCGGGCGATCTGGCTTTCCAGGTCGGCGCGGCGTTTCTCGAGGGCGGCGATCTCCTTCTCGGCGGCCTTCACGCGTCCGCTTTCCCGCTCGAGCGCCTTGGCTTTCGTCGCGGTCTCCGTCCGAGCCTTGTCGACGGCGCGCAGCGCCTCGCGCAACTTCCCCACCTCGCCCCGCAGGCCGGCGAGGTCGAGCCCCTCCAAGGTCGACCGCAGTTCCGCCGCCTTCGCCGCCTCCATCGGGTAGGCGCGCGCACCCACCACGACGTTCACCTTGCCGCCAGGCAGCAGGTCGAAGCGGACGGCCGGCACCTCGGGCACGGTCGCCGCGCGGGTCAGCGCGGCCAAGGTCAGGGCGAGACAAGCGAGGGGGAGGCGCATGCGGATTTCCTAGCCCGAATCCCCCGCCCGCGCGAGTAATTCGCCCAAGACGCTGGCCTTCATGGGCTTCCGTATTCGCTTGCCAGCGTCCCCGGGCTTCCCCACTTTCGACCCTCCCCGGTTCACCATGCGCGACGACTATCTCCGACAGGCCCACAAGGTCATCACCGACCCCAACATCCTGATCAACGTCATCTCGAAGCGGGTCAAGCAGCTGCGCAGCGGCCAGCCTCCCTTGGTGGACTCCCTCGAGAAGCTTTCCCT
>CAIPVK010000158.1 GCA_903868455.1 uncultured Opitutia bacterium | reverse complement strand
GATCATGCGACGGAAGGGCGCTCGCCGAAGAGGGCGGAGCCGACCCGGAGACAGGTCGAGCCGGCGGCCACCGCGGCCTCGAGGTCGCCGCTCATCCCCATCGAGAGCTCGGGAAGCGCGCGGCCGGAGGAGGCGGCGAGGCGGTCGCGGCAGCCGCGGAGGGCGTCGAAGGTCCGGCGAGCCACGTCCGGGTCGTCGCTCAGGGGCGCGATGGCCATGAGGCCCTCGACGCGCAGGCCGGGCTGCGCGAGGGCGGCGTCGAGCAAGGCGGGGGCGTCCGCGAGGTCGCAGCCGAACTTGGCCGGGTCGTCGCCCGCGTTCACCTGCAGCAGGACGGGCAGGACCTTGCCGGCCTCGGCGGCGAGGCGGCCGAGGCGCGCGGCGAGGTCGGCGCGGTCGACGGACTGGACGCGGTCGAAGGTCGCGACGGCGAGCTTGGCCTTGTTGGACTGCAGGTGGCCGATCAGCTCCCAGCGGAGGTCCGGCGGCGCGAGCGGGCGCTTGGCGGCGGCTTCCTGGACGCGGTTCTCGCCGACGGCGGCGAGGCCGAGGCGGTGGGCGAACAGGGCGGCGTCGACGGGATGGGTCTTGGTCACCGGGAGGAGGCGGACCGAGGCGGGGTCGCGGCCGCACGCGGCGCAGGCCGCGCGGATGCGCGACAGGACCTCCTGCGCCCGGCGCTCGAACTCGGGATAGGTGACCATCTGCTCACTATCAAAGCGGGGCTTCCGCGCGTGTCAAACGCGGGTTTGGGCCCTTGGCATAAGCGGGTCTTACTTGCGCGGGCTGAATCCATTAGGCAGCATAATCCCGCGATGCACATCGAGAACTTCAAGATCTTCTGCGACCTGGTGGACAACCGGAGCTTCTCGAAGGCGGCCCGCCTCAACGGCATCACGCAATCGGCCGTCAGCCAGCAGTTGCGCGCGATGGAGCGACACTTCAACGTCCTGATCGTCGACCGCGGCCAGAAGCAGTTCTCGCTCACGCGCGAGGGCCACCGGCTGCACGAGGCGGCGCGGGAGATCCTCGCGCACTACGAGGGCGCGCGCGGCGAGCTGCAGGAGATGCGCAAGGTGGTCAGCGGCTCCATCCACGTCTCCACCATCGTCTCGATCGGCCTGCACGAGCTGCCGCCCTACCAGAAGCGCTTCCTGCAGGAGTACCCGCACGTCAACGTGCGCGTCGAGTACCGCCGCTCGAACCTGGTCTACGAGGACGTGCTGACCAACGCGGTGGACATCGGCCTCGTCGCCTACCCGCAGAAGCACCGTCAGCTGGAGGTCATCCCCTTCATGGAGGACCAGCTCGTCCCGATCTGCTCGCCGCGCAACCCGCTGGCCAAGGCGGGCGAGATCGGCCTGGCCGACCTCCAGGGCTGCAAGTTCATCGGCTTCGACCAGGACATCCCCACGCGCAAGGCGCTCGACACCTTCTTCCGCGAGCAGCGCCTCGAGCTCGAGCCGACGATGGAGTTCGACAACATCGAGACCATCAAGCGCGCCGTGGAGGTCGACGCCGGCGTGGCGCTCGTGCCCGAGGACACCATCCGGCAGGAGACCGAGCAGGGCTCGCTCGTGCAGCTGCGCCTGCGCGACCGGCGCATCGCGCGCCCCCTGGCCATCATCCACCGCAAGGGCCGGGTGCTGTCGCCCGCGCTCAAGCGCTTCCTCGCGCTCCTGACCTCCGGGCGCTCGCCCGAGGCGGCCTGAGTCAGGCCCGGGACGCGCCGCGCGCGAGGGCGAGGAACGGCAGGGCGAGCCCGCCGAGGAAGGCCGCGCCCGCCCAGAGCAGGGCCTGGTCGGGGCGCTCCGCGCCCAGCCCGAGCGAGGCGGCCGTCCAGGCGAGGAGGGCGCCGACGAGCGGCTCCGCCCGGTGGCGGAGCGCGGCGACGACCAGCGCGTGCGCCCCGACGAGGCCGGAGACGAGGGCGCCGAGCGCCACGGGGCCGAGGAGCCCGCGCGCGACCGAGGCGTGGGCGGCGCCGAGGGCGACGACCAGCAGGGCCAGCGCGAGCACGGTCGAGACGCGGAACCCCGCGGGCACGCGGGCGAGCGAGCCGAGGTGGGATCGGAGGTAGAGGAGGCTGGCGAGGGCGGCCAGCGCGAGGGAGCCCGACCAGACGACGATCCAGCCGTCGAGCGGCAGCGACCAGCGCTCGATGGCGGCCTGGGCGAGGCAGCACTTCGCGAGGAGGAGGCCCCAGATGCCCGCGAGGCGGTCGAGCGCGGCCGACTCGCGGTGGGCGCGCTCGACGGAGAGGCGCAGCTCGGCGGCGGCGGCCTCGGGCAGGGAGGTGGCGGACGGCGGCTCCATGCTCAGGCGGCCCAGAGGCCGAGGCGGCGCAGCGAGGCGGCGGTGCGCGGGTCGAGCTCGCGCTCCCAACCCGCCTCGCCCGCGCGGATGCGCGCGACGAGGGTGCGCGGCTGGCAGGCGAGCGCGGCGGGATCGGCGTCGGGCAGGGCCTCGAGCGCGCGGGAGGCGACGAGGTGCTGGAGGAGGCAGGCGACCTCGTGGCGCAGGCGGAGCGAGCCGAGCGTGACCACCTGGTCCTCCGGCACCGGCTCGCCCTCGGGGAAGCAGACGCGGCGCGCGACGGGGTCGGCGTAGAGGCGGTTGAGCTGGGCGCCGAGCATGGGGTAGACGAGCAGGCGCACGTCGGCCTTGAAGAGGCGGCCCAGGGCCTCGAGCAGCCCGCCCTCGAGCCGCGAGTAATTCTCGGTGTTGAGGATCTCGACCAGGTTATTGATGCCGGCGACGAGGGTGACGGCGCCCGGGGTGTGGCGACGGAAGTAGGCGGGGAGGCGGTAGTAGCCGCGGAAGGCCGTGAGCAGGCAGGGCAGCCCGAGCTCGTTGACCAGGCGGGCGCGGGCCACCAGCTCGGCCTCGGTGCCCGGGTCGTCGCGCAGGCTGATCTCGAGCAGGCGCAGGGGGTCCCCGGCCACGGCCTTGGCGCCGCGCGCGAGCATGTCGAGGTTGACCCTCGAGACGGGGCGGAGCGAGCCGCGGGCGACGAGGATGTCGCGGTGGTGGAAGGCCTCGCCCGGGACCTCGGGCGCCCCGGAGGCGCCGAAGAGCACGGCGTCCGTCAGGCCGAGGCGGACGAGGCGCACGGCGGCCTGGGCGACGTCGATGTGCGCCAGCGCGGGGCCGGCCACGTGGAACCAGTCGACCTCCACGCGGTCGGGGCCGACGCCCTCGAGCAAGGACCTCAGGAAGCCGTCGACCGTGGCGCGGTCGTTCAGCGCGGCGTGGAGGAGGTTGACGCCGACCAACCCGAGGGCGTCCTGCTGGCGCGCCGCGACGGCGTCCCACAGCCGGAGGTGCAGGTGGATCTCGGAAGGCGCGGCGCCGGGCTCGTGCTGGAACCGCAGGCCCATCCAGCAATGGCCCTGGCCTCGGCCGTCGCGCGGCGTGGTGGCCACGGTGTCGGCGAGCACGAAGAAGCGGGTGTCGGCGCCGCGCTCGGCGGCGAGGCGGTCGATCAGGAGCTCGTACTCGTGGGCGAGCATCTGCCCGAGACGCTCGCGCGAGACGTAGCGGCTGGGATGGCCGTAGATGGCGTCGCTGATCCGCATG
>CAIPVK010000157.1 GCA_903868455.1 uncultured Opitutia bacterium | reverse complement strand
CGAGCGCGGCGCGGAGCTCGGCGCGGCGCACGCGGAGGAGCGGGCGGAGGCGCCGGGTGCCGTCGCGGAACGGCTGCTCGGCCCGGGGCGCGGCGAGCCCCTCGGGGCCGGCGCCGCGCGCGAGCCGAAGGAGGAGCATCTCCGCGCGGTCGTCGGCGTGGTGGCCGAGGCAGAGCGCGCGGATGCCGCGCGCGGCCATCGCGGCGGCGAGCCATGACTGGCGGACGGCGCGCAGCTCGGTCTCGGAGGCGGGGCCGGCGACCTCGCGGCGGCCGACCTCGCAGGGGACCCCGAGCGCGTCGGCGAGCGAGCGGACGAAGCCCGCGTCGGCGGCCGACTCGGCGCCGCGGACGGCGTGGTCGTAGTGGAGGACGACGAGGCGCGGGAGCAGCGCGGGCCGGGCCGCTAGCGCGGCGAGGAGGGCGACCGAGTCGGCGCCGCCGGAGACCGCGACCGCGACGGCGGGCTCGGCGCCGAGGGACTCGAGCAGGGCCGGGTCGGGCGCGAGGGTTCGCCCCGCCGCCAACAGGCGCTCGCGCAGCTCGTCGGGCGGGAGGTCCACGCCCCACCCTGCCCCGCCCCGCCCCCACCGACAAGCGCGAAGGCTCAGCCCAGCGTCAGGCGATCCTTGCCGAACCAGCGGCGCAGCGCCTCGGGGACGACCACCGTGCCGTCGGGCTGGAGGTTGTTCTCGAGGATCGCGGCGAGGA
This sequence comes from uncultured Opitutia bacterium, assembly GCA_903868455.1. GTDB lineage: Bacteria > Verrucomicrobiota > Verrucomicrobiia > Opitutales > UBA953 > UBA8828. Next base: position 1,242 of record CAIPVK010000157.1, on the reverse strand, counting down.
CGCGCGGCAGGCCGAGGCCGGAGCCGTTGAGGGTGTGGACGGTGTGGACCTTGCCGTCGGCGTCGCGGTAGCGGATGCCGGCGCGGCGCGCCTGGAAGTCGGTGAAGGAGGAGCAGCTCGAGACCTCGAGCCAGCGCTTCTGGCCGCCCGCCCAGACCTCGAGGTCGTACTGCTTGCTGTGGGGGAAACCGATGTCGCCCGCGCAGATGAGCAGCACGCGATAAGGGAGGTTCAGCTGGCGGAGGATGAGCTCGGCGTCCTCGCGCAGCGACTCCAGCTCGGCGAGGGAGCGGTCGGGCGCGCACCACTTGACGAGCTCGACCTTGTCGAACTGGTGCAGGCGGTTGAGGCCGCGGACGTGGGCGCCCCAGCTGCCGGCCTCGCGGCGGAAGCACGGGGTGTAGCCGCAGCGCTTCACGGGCAGGTCGGCGGCGGACAGGATCTCGTCGCGGAAGAAGTTGGTCACGGGCACCTCGGCCGTCGGGATGAGGTAGAGGTCGTCGGTCGGCGCGTGGTACATCTGGCCCTCCTTGTCGGGCAGCTGGCCGGTGGCGGTCGCGCTGGCCGGGTTGACGAGCAGGGGCGCGTGGACCTCGGTGTAGCCGCGCTCGGCGGCGTGCTCGAGGAAGAACTGGACGAGCGAGCGGACGAGGCGGGCCATGTCGCCGACGTAGAAGGGAAAGCCGGCGCCGGTCACCTTGACGCCGCGCTCGAAGTCGATCGCCTTGGCGAAGCCGGGGATGTCCCAGTGCGGCTTGGCCGCGGCGGAGACGAGGGCGGCGGGGTCGCCCCAGGTCGCGGCCACGACGTTGTCCGACTCGGCGCGCCCCTCGGGCACGCTGGGGTCGGGAATGTTGGGCACCGTCAGGCAGGCGGCCTTCCAGGCCTCCTCGGCGTCGGCGACGCCCTTCTCGAGCTCCTTCACCTTGGCGGACAGCGCCTTCATCTCGGCGACCTTGGCGAGGAACTCCGGCGTGCCCTTGGGCAGCTTGGCCATCTCCTGGTTGGCGGCGTTCTGGCCGGCGCGCGCGGCCTCGAACTCGGTCACGGCGTGGCGGCGGCGCTCGTCGGCCGCGAGCACGGCATCGAGGTCCACCTGGAACTTCTTCCGGGCGACGCCCTGGCGGACGGCGTCGGTGTTCTCGCGCAGGAACTTGGGGTCGAGCATGACAGGCCGAGATTGCCCAAATCCCCCGCCCGAGGGCAAGGGGGATTCGGCGGTCAGCGACCGGACCGGGAGGG
>CAIPVK010000156.1 GCA_903868455.1 uncultured Opitutia bacterium | reverse complement strand
GTCGCGCCCCTGAGACTTCCGTCCGCCCCGCCCTTTTCAGCGGACCCGATACAGGCCCTGGGGGTCGTAGATCCACCAGGCGTCAAAGGGATTGGAGAGCGGGGGCAGCTCGTAGTAGGGGCGGCCCTTGTCATCGACCTTGGCGGCCACTCCGCTGATCTCGGTCTGGGGCGGACGGATGACGGGGACGACGCTCGGAGGGGCGGTCGGCACGGGGATGATGTCGAGGACGGCGGTCTCCTCGATGCGCTCGACGGTGACGTCGACCCACTTCAGCTCCTTGGCCTTCTCGCCGAAGGCCTGCCAGTCGCCGGTGGAGTCGTTGGCGTACATCTGCTTCACGAACTCCTCAAGGCTGATGCCCATCTTCTTCGCGACCGGCGTGCCGAGACGGTCGAACCATTCGGTGGTGAAACGGATCTGCTCCTTCAGCACGGTCATGTTGCCGCGCAGGTTGTTGGAGACCTGGTGGTGCAGGATGATGCTGTTGGGGTAGCAGAAGGAACGCTCGGCGAGCGTGGCGATGACGGCCGTCATCGAGGCGGCGAAGCCCTTGACGACGACGTACACCGGGGCCTTGGAGGCGGCCATGGCCTTCTGGATCTGGTAGCCGGCCGACACGGAACCGCCGGGGCTGCTGTCGACCACGATGAAGATCGGGAATTCGGGCGACTGGTTGTTGTAGAAGTTGATGCGCTGGATGACGTAGTCGGCCAGCTGGTCAGTCACGGCCCCGTTGAAGGGGATGCGGCGGTCACTGATGTAAAGCACGCCGTCCACGAGGGGGTCCTTGAGGTAGCGGGGCTTGGCGCGGGTGGCCACCTTGCGGGCCTCCTCCTCCTTCTGGAAGCGGCTCAGCTCGTTGGTCAGGCGGGCCACGGTGTTGCCGGCCTCGAGCTGGAGCTGCTTGGCCTCGGCCTCGAGCTCACGGATGCGGTTCATGCGCTCGGCGAGCCGGGCGGAGGAGCGCGCGGCCTCGAGCGAGGTCTGGCGCTCCAGGCGCGCCTTCTCGTCCTCGAGCGCGGCGGCTTCGGCGGCGGCCTTGGCGAGGCGCAGGGCGCGCTCGGCGGTCAGCTTGGCGGTCTCGGCGGTGAGGGGCGCGAGCTCCTCGGCGCGACGGGCTTCGGCGAGCGCGACCTGCGCGTCGATGCGGGCCTTCTCGCCCCGCATGCGTTCGACCTCCTTCATGAGCTCCTTCTGCTCGGGACTGAGCTCGGGAGAGGTGCGCGGCGCGGTCGGGGCGGGAGTCGGCGCCGGAGCCGCGGCGGGCGCGGCGGACTGCTGCGCGAGGAGCGGAGCGGCGAGCGCGAGGAGCGCGGGGAGGATGCGGGTGAGGTTCATGGAATGGTCGGGTGAAGGGTCAGCGGAGGACGAATTCGACGGAAGGGTCGTGGATCCACCAGGCGTCGCCGGCCTCGGCCGGCGGCAGGAACTCACGGACGCGCCCGTCGGCGGACGGGCGGGCGTTGCCGAAGACCTCGGGGTCGAGGGGCGCGGGCGCGGGCGTCGTGCCGGCGGCGTAGAACGACTCCTCCTTGATCTGCTGCACGACGTCGGTGGCCCAGCGGCGGCGCACGGCCTCCTCGCCGAGGACCTTCCAGTCGCCGGTGGAGGCGTTGGCGTACATCTGCTTCACGAAGTCGTCGAGCGGCACGCCGACGCGGTCGGCGACCTTGATGAAGATGCGCTCGACCCAGAGCTTGGTCCACTTGAGCTGCTCGTTGAGCTGGGTGAGGTTGCCGCCGAGACCGGAGGAGGCCTGGTGATGCAGGACGATGGTCTGGGGGTAGACGAAGGAGCGCTTGGCCAGGGTGGTGATGATGGCGGCCATCGACGCGGCGTAGCCCTTGACGACCACGTACACGGGCGCCTTGGAGGCCTCCATGGCCTGGAGGATCTGATAGCCGGCCATGACGGAGCCTCCGGGGTTGCGGTCGATGACGAGGAAGATCGGCGCCTCAGGGTCGACCGCGTTGTAGAAGGCGATGCGGGCGCAGACGAAGTCGGCCAGCTGGGTCGTCACGCGTCCGTTGAAGGGGATGCGGCGGTCGCTGACGCGCAGGACGCCGTCCGCGAAGGGATCCTTGGGATACTCCATGCGCGCGCCGGCGGCGACCTCGGCGACCTTCTTCTCCAGCATGACGATCTGCGCGGCGGACGAGACCTTGGCCAGTTCGACGGAGGCCTGCGCGGCGGCGAGGCGGGCCTCGACCTCGAGTTCCGCCCGGGCGCGGTCCTTGCCGACGGACGCGGAGGCGGCGCGCGCGGAGGCGGCCTCGAGCTCCAGCTTGATGCGCTCCTTCTCGGCGTCGTCTCCGGCGGCGGCGGCGTCGGCCCGCGCCTTGCGGAGCATGGCTTCGGCCTCGAGCCGGCGCATCTCCAGCGAGCCGGGAAGGGCCTCGAGACGACGCTTGGCGGTGGCGAGCTCAAGCCGGGCGCGGATGGCCTCGGTCTCGATCTCGGCCTTCACGACCTCGGGCGGGCGGGGCGCCTGCTGCGCGCCCAGTCCGGCGGCGATGAAAAGGAGGACGGATAGTACCGGGCGGCGCATCGGGGTCTCTTGGTTCTGTCAGATTAAAGGTTCGAATGAAGTCCAATTTTGGCAAATCTGCCCGCATGGACGTCGACGCCCCCATCACCCTGCGCAACCGCCACACCGGCGGGACCGAGGTCGAACGGGTCTACGGCGAGGCCTGGCTGCGACGCATCTACGGCAACCCCCTGGGCAAGGCGGCCCTCCACCTGCTGGTGAAACGCGCCCTGTTCTCGCGTCTCTACGGCCGCGCGATGGACCGACCTTCCAGCGCGGCCCGTGTGGTCCCGTTCGTGAAGGAATACGGGCTTAACGTCGCGGAGTTCGCCGAAGAGGACCTGTCGGCCTATCGGACTTTCAACGAGTTCTTCTACCGCCGGCTCAAGCCCTCGGCCCGGCCGACGGACCCTCGTCCCGACATGGCCGTGCTGCCGGCGGACGGCAGGCACCTCGGCTTCCAGGACGCGGGCGCGGTGAAGGGAGTCTTCGCCAAAGGACAGACCTTCGACATTCCGGCCCTGGTGGCAGACCGGGCGCTCGGCGAAAGATATGCGCGCGGCACGGTCGTGTGCTCGCGCCTCTGCCCCGTGGACTACCACCGCTTCCACTTTCCCGTCGGCGGCACGCCCGGCGCGCCGGTGATGACGGACGGCCCGCTGTTCTCCGTCAACCCGATCGCCCTGCGTCGCCGCGTCGCCTATCTCTGGGAGAACCGCCGGCGGCGCGTGAGCGTGGACGCCGGCCCCTTCGGACTCGTCACCATCGTCGCCGTCGGCGCCACCAACGTCGGCTCCATCGTCGACACCTACGAGCCCGGTCGCGCCGTCGCCAAAGGCGAGGAGAACGGGTATTTCAGGTTCGGCGGATCCTTCCTCGCGACCCTGTTCGAACCCGGACGCATCCGTCTCGAGCCCGACCTCATCGAGGCCGGCGAGGCCGCCGTCGAGCTCTACGCCAAAGTCGGCTCGCCCCTCGGCCGGCTCGTCTAATCACTTGCCAGCCCGTCCGCGTTCGGCGACCCTGTCACCTCGCCGCGGCTCGGGTGGTGGAATGGCAGACACACCAGATTTAGGTTCT
>CAIPVK010000155.1 GCA_903868455.1 uncultured Opitutia bacterium | reverse complement strand
GTTCGCCCACCGCCAGGTGGAGTCGCTGACCATGGACCGCGAGGTCATGCACCTGCGCGACTCGCTCATCCCGCGCTACGCCGGGCTCGTCTACAACGGCTTCTGGTACGCGCCCGAGCGCCTCGCGCTCCAGGCGCTCGTCACCGAGACCCAGCGCAACGTCACGGGAACCGTCCGCGTGAAGCTCTACAAGGGCGGCGTCTACGTCTCGGGCCGCAAGAGCCCCCGCTCGCTCTACAACCCGCACATCGCGACGATGGAGGCCGATCCCACCAAGGCCTACAACCAGGACGACGCCACGGGGTTCATCCGCCTCAACGGCCTGCGCCTGCGCGTGAACGCCAAGGTGAACGGCCCCGACAGCCTCCGCCGCACCGTCCGCTGAGCCTCCGGCCAGCCGACCTCCGGGCCGCCCTTAAGGCGGCCCTTTTTTCGTCCCAGGTGGAGGTGCGGGTCGGAATCGAACCGACGAATGGGGCTTTTGCAGAGCCCGGCCTTACCACTTGGCTACCGCACCGAACCTGGGAAGCGCAGGATGCCCCCGGCGGCGGGGCGCTTCAAGGGGAAAACTTCGCCGTTCCCAACGGCGCGCCGCCCGCCTAGCCTGAGCCCGTGCAAGCCCCCTTCCGCGTCGGCCTCGGCTACGACATCCACCGCCTCGTCCCGGGGCGCCGGTGCGTGCTCGCCGGCGTGGAGATCCCCTCGGAGGTCGGCCCTGAGGGCCATTCCGACGCCGACGTCGCCCTGCACGCCGTGGCCGACGCCTTGCTGGGCGCCGCCGGCCTGCCCGACATCGGGCAGCTCTTCCCCAACACCGACCCTTCCCTCGCCGGCATGGACTCCGCCCGCATCGTCGACCGGGCCGTCCGCGAGGCCCGCGCGCTCGGCTGGCAGGTCGGCAACCTCGACCTCACCCTTCTCGCCGAGCGCCCCAAGATCGTCCGCCACGTGCCGGCGATGAAGGCCCGCCTGGCCCAGCTGCTGGGGGTCGAGGTCGCCCAGGTCGGGGTAAAGGCGACGACTTCCGAGGGGCTCGACGCGGTCGGGGAGGGCAGGGGTATCGCCTGCCACGCCGTGGTGCTCCTGTTCAGGGCCTGATTTGCCCGCTTTTCCCCGCCCCGGGGGCTTTTTCCTTGCCCGCGCGGGGGCGATTCTGTGAATATCTCCGACCCTCATCGGCCAAGCCGACCCCTATGGAAACCACCCTCGTCATCCTGAAGCCCGACGCGATGGAGCGCCGTCTCTACGGCACCGTCCTCCTGCGTTTCGAGCAGGCCGGCTTCGACATCCTCGGGGCCAAGCTGATGACCCTCACCCCGGCCCTCCTGCGCGAGCACTACGCCCACGTGGCCGACAAGCCCTTCTACCCCGAGATCGAGGCCTTCATGTCCTCGCGCCCGGTGCTCGTCCTGGCCCTCGCCGGCGAGAACGTCATCGCCCGCGTCCGCGAGCTGCTCGGCCCGACCAACTCGAAGGTCGCCCCCAAGGGCACGATCCGCGGCGACTTCGGCACCGAGATGATGCGCAACGTCTGCCACGCCTCGGACAGCCCCGCCGCCGCCGAGGCGGAGATCCGCCGGTTCTTCCGCGCCGACGAGGTCGTCCGCCCCGTCGCCGCCAAGGCCTGAGCGCGGCGTCGGGCCGCCTTCCCTAGGGTCTTGCCTCGCGGTGTCCCGCGGGGGAATGTCCTTTCATGAGAGGATTCGCCCCGTCCGCCTCCCTCGCCGCGCTCCTCATCGGCTGCGCCGCCCCCGAGGTCCGCACGCCGCTGCCGCCGCCCGGCTCCTCGCCGTCGAGGGTGATCGTGGCCGGGCCGCTCGGGCCGCCCGAGCCGGTCCAGGGTGAGATGTCGCCCGAGCAGGTCGGGCGATTCGAGGCCGTGCGCGAGAAGGCCAAGGGCGGAGACCCCGAGGACCAGTTGGAGCTGGGCCTCCATTACCACGAGGGATGGGGCGTGCGGCAGGACGATGTCCAGGCCGCCATCTGGTATCGCAAGGCGGCCGACCAAGGGGTGGCCCGCGCCCAGTGCCTGGTCGGTTGGTGCCACCTCTTCGGCCGGGGCGTCCCCCGGGACCTGGTGGCGTCGGCGGTCTGGTATCGCAAGGCGGCGGAGCAGGG
>CAIPVK010000154.1 GCA_903868455.1 uncultured Opitutia bacterium | reverse complement strand
CCCCCCTGTGGGCCCGCCGGGACTTGAACCCGGAACCAAGGGATTATGAGTCCCGCGCTCTAACCATTGAGCTACAGGCCCGAAGGGGGAGGTCGGCGAACCCGGTCAGCGGGCGCCGACCTCGCCTATCAGGCGGAGGATCCGGGCGCTCGCGCGAACGAGGGGCATGGGCGTTTACTAAGCCCAAGGTTTTCCTGCCTGCAATGCGAAAGGGGAGGGGTAGGCTAGCTGGACGGCGGGGCCGCGGGGTCGGCGGGGTCCGCGGGCGAGAACTCGCTGCGCTCGTTTCCTCCGAATCCTCGTCATCCTCCCGATCCTCGTGTTGGGTAGGGTCGCGGCTACGTCCGTGACCTTCCTAGGGCATGGCCGTAACCATGCCCCTACCCACTCACTGCAACACCGCCAACCCCGCCGTACCGCCAACCCCGTCCCGGCCGCATCGCGGCCGCCCCCGCCAACCCCGCTGACCCCGCCGTACCGCCAACCCTGTCATACCTCCATCATTCCTTTGACCTCCCCCGCCTTCTTCCCTTTGTACTCCCTTCCCCTTTTCCCCTCTTAGTCCTTTTAGTCCTCCTTGGTCCTCCCCTACCACCCTCTCTTAGAAACTTAGCCCCTTAGATACTTAGAAACACCCCCCCCAACCATGCGCCTCGGCACCAAATCCCTCCACGCCGGACAGAAGCCCGACCCGACCACCGGGTCGCGCGCCGTCCCGATCTACCAGACCACCTCCTACCAGTTCCGGGACACCGAGCACGCCGCGAACCTCTTCGCGCTGAAGGAGCTCGGCAACATCTACACCCGGATTATGAATCCGACGACCGACGTCCTCGAGCAGCGGCTCGCGGCGCTCGAGGGCGGGACGGCCGCCCTGGCCCACAGCTCCGGCCAGGCCGCCATCACCGCGGCCATCCTCAACCTCGCCGGCGCCGGCGACCACATCGTCTCCGTCTCCCAGCTCTACGGCGGCACCTACAACCTCTTCCATTACACCCTCCCCAAGCTCGGCATCGAGGTCTCCTTCGTCGACGGGGACGATCCCGAGAACTTCCGCAAGGCCGTCCGCAAGAACACCAAGGCCTTCTACGGCGAGGGCCTGGGCAACCCCCGGCTCAACATCTTCCCCTTCGCCGAGGTCGCCAAGGTCGCCCGCGAATGCGGCGTGCCCCTGATCATCGACAACACCGCGCTCTCGCCCTACCTCAACCGCCCCTTCGAGCACGGCGCCAATATCGTCGTCCACTCCGCGACCAAGTACATCGGGGGCCACGGGACGAGCATCGGCGGCATCGTGGTCGACGGCGGCAACTTTGACTGGGGCAACGGCAAGTTCCCCGGCTTCACGGAGGCCGATCCCTCCTACCATGGGCTCGTCCACTGGGAGGCCTTCAAGGCCTTCCCCCCGGCCGGCGGCGCCAACATCGCCTTCGCCCTCAAGATGCGCCTGCAGTTCCTGCGCGACGTCGGCAGCTCGCTCTCGCCCTTCAACGCCTTCCTGCTCCTGCAGGGCCTGGAGACCCTCCACCTCCGCGTCGAGCGCCACAGCGCCAACGCCCTGAAGGTCGCCCAGTTCCTGGAGGCCCACCCGAAGGTCAAGTGGGTGAACTACCCCGGCCTCAAGTCCTCCAAGTACCACGACCTCGCCAAGAAGTACCTGACGAACGGCTTCGGCGGCCTCGTGGGCTTCGGCCTGAAGTCGGGCCTCGAGGGCGGCCGCAAGTTCATCGACGCCCTCCAGCTCCACAGCCACGTCGCGAACATCGGCGACGCCCGCTCCTTGGCGATCCATCCGGCCTCGACGACCCACACGCAACTGACCGCCGCCGAGCGCGACGCCGCCGGGGTGACGGACGACTATGTCCGCCTCTCCGTCGGCATCGAGGACATCGAGGACATCCTCGCCGACCTCGAGGCCGCCCTGGCGAAGGCCTGAGCAAGGCCAGGCTCCGCCTGCGCCTTGGGGCGGAAGGGCGGGGCGGCTGGACGGCGGGCTCGGCGGGCGGGAGCCGTTTGGGAAATAGGGGAACGGGGACTAGGGGGCCAGGGACGACAACTCGCTGCGCTCGTTGCCGCCTCTAGCCCCTTTGAGCTCCGCATGCCTCTTTCAGCCTCCTCTAGCCTCCTCT
>CAIPVK010000153.1 GCA_903868455.1 uncultured Opitutia bacterium | reverse complement strand
TGCTACATGGGCCGCATCGGCCTCATCAACTCGGGCGGCCCCTCGGGCAGCAACGACTTCGCCGAGGCCGTCAAGACCGCCGTCATCAACAAGCGCGCCGGCGGCCAGGGCCTCATCTCGGGCCGCAAGGCCTTCCAGCGCCCGATCGAGGAGGGCGCGAAGCTCCTCCGGACGATCCAGGATGTCTACCTCTGCAAGGAGGTCACGGTCGCCTGACCGGGGTAGATTTCAGACGCTAGAGATTAGACGTCAGAGACGAGACGTCGGACGCCAGAGGGAGCAGGTCGCCTGCTCCCTCTTTGCTTTTGGGGAAGCGGTCGAGGTAGGGTCGCGGCTATGACCGTGATCTGGGCGTCATTTCAGCGGTACTAGGGGTATTAGCGGTGCTAGCGGGATAGAACTCGCTACGCTCGTTTCCTCCGTCGCCCTTTCCAGCTCTTCCCAGCCACTTCTGGCGGTCGAGAACTCGCTACGCTTGTTGGCTCCCGGGATGGGAGGCGCTTCGCCGCTTCTAGCCGCTTCTAGCCGCTTCCAGCCGCTTCCAGCCGCTTCTAGCCTCTTTCAGCCTCTTCTAGCCCCTTCCAGCCTCTTTCAGCTGATCTAGCGGTAGCAGCGGATTCGACAGCGGGCAGCGGGTCAGCTGGACAGCGGGGTCGGCGGGGTCGGCGGGCGAGAACGCCCGTTGCTCGTTTCCGCCTTCGCTCTTTCCTGCTCTTGCCAGCTTTTCCCAGCCCTTCCCAGCTCATATCTCCCTGCCAACTCTCGCAGGGCCGGAGGGCCTCCGCAGACCCGCTGCTACCGCTGCCACCGCTGCCACCGCTGAATTCCCAATCCCCCTGGTCCCCTATTCCCCTATCGTTGCAGCGCCGCAGCGTCCCAGCGCAGCAGCGACCAGCGGGTCGGTTGGCATGAACTCAATCACTCGTTTCCTCCGCATCCTCCGCCTCCTCGTCATCCTCCGAATCCTTACCTCGGGTAGAGTCCGCTCGCCGAGCGGACCGCGGCCGGCTCGGCGAGCCAGCCCTACCTTGGCGCCTCCGGCGCCTAAATCTCCCAATCCAACTGATGGCTCGCCGGGGTCCCTGGCCGGGGAATCTCAGTGGCGACGATGCGGAGGACGTCGGCCTCGCCGCCCAGCAGGCGGTGGGCCAGGCGCACCGCGCGGGCGAGGGGAAGAGTCGGGTTGCCGACGTCGTCCGGAATCAAGGCTTCCTCGCCGAGGAGCTCCGTGAGCCCCGCGCCGCGGACCGCGCGGTCGGTCTCGGCGTCGAGCTCGCAGAGGATGAGGTGGCGGCCGTCGCGCCGGAGGGTCTCGGCCAGGTCGCGCAGCAGCAGGGCGCCGTCGGCGTCGAGATGCTCCGCTTCGCGGAACTTGAGGATCAGCGCCCGCATGCCGGGCTCGCCCGTGACGCGCCGGAGATGGTCGTGGAAGGCGTGGGTGGCGCCGAAGTGCAGGCTGCCCGCGACATGGAGGATTGAGATGCCGCGGGCGGGCAACCCGGGTTCGCGCCGCTCCACCTCGCCGCGCTCGGTGAAGACGTACTCGACCACCTTGGGTTGCGAGGTCTTGTGCAGGTAGTGAAAGACGGCGATGCCGGTGCCGAGGTAGATGGCGATGTCGAGCGGCGCGAGCAGCGCGGCCCCAAAGGTCGCGAGGAAGACGAGGCGGTCCTCGTTGCCCGAGCGCAGGATGAGCCGGATGACCGGCAGGTTCACCAGCTCGCGCTCGATGGCGATGACGATGACGGCCAGCGTCGCCAGCGGGATCTTGGCCATGACGCCCGCGCCTGCCAGCGCCACCGCCGCGAGGGCGAGGCCCGCGAAGACCGAGGCGAAGCCCGTGCGGGCGCCGGCCGAGATGTTGAGGGCCGAGCGGCTCACCGAACCCGAGGCCGGCATCCCCGAGGCCGCCGCGCAGGCCAGGTTGGCCGCGCCGAGGCCGAGGAGCTCGCGCCGGAGGTCGACGGCCCGCCCCAGCTTCAAGGCCGAGGCGCGCGCGTTGGCCGTGCCCTCGATGATGACGAGCACGGCCAAGGCGAGGGCGGGCGAGAAGAGGCGCGAGAAGTCGCGGAAGCCGAGCGCGGGGGCGAGGGGGCCGGGCGCGACCGCGGCCTCGCCGACGTAGCGGAAGATACCCCCGCGCGGCGCGGCCCCGGCGGCCAGGGCGACGTTCTCCGCCACCACGCCGAAGAAGGTGCCGGCCACCACCGCGGCGAGGATGGCCGGCCCGGTGTCGAGCCGGCTGCGCGCGAGGGCGTAGGCGATCAGGGTGGCGAGCGCCACCGCGAGGTCGGGGTTGACCAGATCGCGCAGGCCGCCGACGAGCGCCACGGCCTGCTCCCAGGGCGTGCCGGACGGGTCCGACGGCAGGCCGAGCGCCAGCGGGAGTTGGAGCATGAGCACGCGCAGGGCGGCGGCCGCAATCACTGCGACGATCACCGTCCGCGGGATGAAGTCGGCGAAGCGTGCGAGGCGGGTCCAGGCGCCGATGAGCACGAACGCCCCAGTCATCAGCAGGAGCGCCGGCAGCAGGGCGAGCCGCTCCTCCGGCGTCGCGGCCCCGATCGCGCCGAAGGCGCCGACGAGCAGGGCGGCCGAGGCGTTGGTCGGGCCGGCCGAGAGCAGGGGCGAGCCCGCGATGAGCGGCGCGACCAGCGCGGCAACGGCCGCGGAGGCGAGCCCCGCCCACAGCGGCAGGCCGGCCTTCGCCGCGAAGGTGAGGGCGAGCGGCAGGGCGAGGAGCGTCACGGCGAGGCCCGCCGTGGCGTCGGCGCGCAGGCTGCCGGCGTCGCTCGAGCGGATCATCTCGCGCAGCCCCGGGAGAAGCCCGCGCCCCTCCTGCTTCCGGCGGGCGGAGCGGGTCGGCGTGTCAGGTCCTCTCTCGGTCACGCCGCAGTGCAGGGCAGGGCGGCCGGAGGTTCAACCGATTTCGTCGCCGCCGAGCCTCGCGAGCAGGGCGAGCTGCAGAAGGCCGAAGCAGTCGTAGCAGGCGAGGGCGTGGCGCTGCTCGGCGGGCAGCCGCGGCAGCATTCGGGCCAGCAGGGCCTCGTTCTCGAGCGCCTCGTCGGCGATTGCCGGAAAGACGGTCTCACGGAGGGTCAGGCGCACGCTGGTCAGGGCGCGCGCCACGGCCCAGCCGGCCGCCTCGTCGGGTAGGATCACGACCGCCGGGTCGCCCTTGGCGGACGCGAGGGCGGACGAAAGGATCGTGAGCTCGCCGGAGGCGGCCTCGGCCAGCCCGCGGCGCCAGGCGTCGGCCAGCTCGGGGTCGTCGCCGGGCACCCGCGCGCGCCCGACCGCCGAGCGCGCGGCCGCCGGCCCGGCGAGGCGCAGGAGGTTGCCGAGGATCTCGCGGGCCTCGACGGTCAGCGTCAGGCGGACCTCAGGCATCGGACTCGAGGTGGGCGCGAAGGTGCCAGCGCTGGAGTTCCTGGGCCAGGCCCTCGGCGCGCTCCCGCGCGCCGGACCAGACCACGGAGCGGCCCTCCTCGTGCACCTCGAGCATCAGGCGGTGCGCCTCGGGGCGGGCGACCTGCAGCACCTTCATGAAGCAGGCCGTGACGTACTCCATCGTGTTCACCGGGTCGTTGTCCACCACCACGCTCCAGCGCGGCTCGCGCGCGGTCGTCTCGCGCGTGTCAAGGGCGGGCAGGACCTTGGTCCGTGGCATCCTTCCATCCTGCGCCCTTCGTCAGCGCTCGCAAGTCGCCGATGAGTTCCCTCCACGGCGGCTTCCCCCGACCCCCCTCGCACGCGCGCTCCACCTCCTGGGCCCGCCGGGCGGCCCGGAGGTGACCCGCCAAGCCCAGCGCTCCTGCCAAGCGGTGGGCCACGGTCCGCAACCGGCTCGGGTCGCCCGCCGCCGCCTCGAGCGCCGCGGTTCCTGCCGCGAGCTCCTTGGAGAGCACGCGGCGCGCCACCCGTCGGTCGGCGGCGCACGCGGCCGACCGGGCCACGGCCTCGGCGATGTCGCGGCGGCTCGCGGGCTTTCGCAGCCAGGCGTCGACCCCTGCGGGCGGCGGCCGACCGTCGCCGCTCCAGAGCGCGATGCCTCCGGGCCAACCGGCGGCGCGGAGCCGCCGCACGACGCGGTCGCCCGAGGCCGACCCGAGGCGTCGGTCGAGCAGCAGGACCTCCCAGCGTCCGTCGAGGATGCGCCGCACCAAGCCCTTGCCCGGTCGCAGCGTCTCGGCCGCGGCGCCCTCGGCCCGTAGCCCGATAACCGCCACGGCCGAGCTCGTCGCGTCGTCGTCGATCACCGCCACGCGCGCGCCCTCGACGTCCGCCCCCTTGTCCTTGGCTCCCGTCATCGCCCGCCCCGGCATCGCGGGGAGCGTCAGCGTGAACCTACACCCTCCCGTGCGCGAGCGCGTGACCGAGACGCTTCCGCGCGCAGCCGTCGCCAGCCTGCGCACGATCGCCAGCCCGAGACCTCGGCCTTGGGGATGTCGCGCCCGGGATGCCTCGGCGCGCCAGCCGGGTTCGAAGGCCCGCCGCCGCTCCTCGGGTGCGAGCCCCTCGCCGTCATCCTCCACCTCGAGCCGCAGCTCGCGTCGCGCCTCGCTCAGGCGGAGGCGGACGCGCACCTCGCTCCTGGGGGCGTATCTCAGGGCGTTCGTCACCCAGTTCGCGAGGGTCTGGCTGAGCGCGAGCCGGTCGAGGCGCCATTTCCGGCGCGTCGCCGGCGGCGTGTTCAGCGTGAGGTGGCGGCCCGGATGGGCGTCGCCGAGCTCCTTCACCAGCTCGCCCACCGCCTCCCAGGGGTCCGCGAGCTCCGTCTCGGAGGTGGCTCCTGCGGCCGCCCGGCAGAGACCTCCCAGGCGCTCGAGGCAGCGCCGGAGCCGGTGGCAGTCGGACGGCTCCATGCCCGCCTTCGACGCCGCCTCCGTCAGGCCGAGGGCGGCCTGCAGGGGGGCGGCCAACTCATGGAGCAGGCTCGGGAGGTCCCAACCGTCCGTTTCCGGTGCGGACGCGGCGGGGGGTGGCTTGCCGGTGGGGTGGAGGGGCAACAGCCGTCTGTGTTCTGTCCTTTCATAGGAAAGGTCGAGTGAGGCGAATACCTAGGCAAAAGACCTTAGTTTCGACTGGGCTTGATTTCTCAGGGCCCCCTCTCACCGTCCAAGCATGAGATACCCCCTCCTCGCCCTCGCCCTGCTCCCCGTCGTCGCGCTCGCCGCGCCTTTCCGCGCCGCCGACCTCACCTCCGACGCCAAGTGGTTCGTCCACGTCGACCATGACGCCGCCCGCGGCTCCGTGGTCGGCGCCAAGGTCCTCGGCATCACCGACGACCGCACCTGCCCCGTCCCTGAGATCCGCGAGTTCGCCGCCGCCACCGGCTTCGACGGCCGCCGCGACCTCGTCGCCTTCACCGCCTACGGCAACGGCGCCCAGAAGCGCGCCGTCGGCGTCCTCCGCCACTCCGGCGACAACCTCAAGGTCGGCGAGTATCTCAAGTCCAAGGGCGCCCAGGCCGATGTGGTCGACGGCGTGCCCGTGCTCTGCTTCGACAGCGCCGAGGCCGCCTGCCGCCTCCTCGTCGCCTTCCCCCGCGCCGGCTTGCTCGTCGTCTCGATGAACGCCGCCGACGTCGCCGCCGCTTGCGCCGCGCTCGACAACGCCGCGGTGGTCGCGACCCTTCCCGCCGAGCTGGCCTCGTTCTCGGGCTCGCCCCTCGTCCTCGCCGGTTCCGACATGGCCGCGGTCGGCGCGGCCAACCCCCGCGCCCGCATGCCCGTGCCCGTCCGCTCTGGCGCGATGGCTGTCACCGAGTCCGCCGGTGTTCTCGCCGTCACCTCCGCCCTGACCTTCGCCGACGCGCAGGCCGCCCAGGCCGCCTCCCGCATGGTCGAGGGCATGAAGGCCATGACCTCCCGCCGCCCCGAGATGGCCAAGTGGATGGAGAGCCTTAAGTCGGTCGCCCAGGACAACGAGCTCGCCGTCGAGTGGTCCGCCCGCGCCGACGCGATCACCGCGGAGATGGACAAGGCCCGCGCCCGCTGGCAGGAGCGCAAGGCCCAGGGCGGCGCCGCCGGCGCCTCGTGCCCCGTCACGGGCAAGTGAGCCCCGCGGTCGCCTGACCATGAGCGAGGGCCGGCGCGAGCCGGCCCTCTTGCTTTCCCGTGGTGCTCAGGAAGGGACTTGAACCCTTACGCCTTTGGGGCACTAGAACCTGAATCTAGCGTGTCTGCCATTCCACCACCTGAGCGACGCGCGGGAGGTAGGACAAAGCAGGGCG
>CAIPVK010000152.1 GCA_903868455.1 uncultured Opitutia bacterium | reverse complement strand
TTCGACATGCCGGAGTCGGAGACCGACCTCGTGGGCGGCTTCCACACCGAGTACGGCGCCTTCAAGTTCGGCCTCTTCTTCGTCGCGGAGTACGGCCACATGGTCATCGGCTCCTGCCTGTTCATCCTGATGTTCCTCGGCGGCTGGCACATCCTGCCGGGCGTCCCGACGGTGGGCGAGGGCGCGGTCGCCACGCTCGCCGGCCTCGGCGCCTTCGCGGCCAAGCTGGCCTTCTTCCTCTTCTTCTTCGTCTGGGTGCGCTGGACCATCCCGCGCTTCCGCTACGACCAGGTGATGCGCCTGGGCTGGAACGTCCTCCTGCCCCTGGCCGTCGCCAACCTCGTCGCCACCTTCGCCTACCTCGCCCTCCGGGGCTGAACCCGCCATGGCCGTCAAAGTCCTCGAACGCCGCCCGCTCACCTTCCTCGAGCGCACCTACCTGCCCCAGATCCTGGGCGGCCTCCGCATCACCTGGCAGAACCTCGTCCGCCCCCCGGTGACGCTGCGCTACCCCGAGGAGCGCCCGCCCATCCCGGCCGGCTACCGCGGCGTGCCCACGCTCGTGCGCGACCCCAACGGCCGCGAGAAGTGCGTCTCCTGCCAGCTCTGCGAGTTCGTCTGCCCGCCCAAGGCCATCCGCATCACCCCCGGCGAGATCCCCGCCGACGCCCCCTCCGCGCACGTCGAGAAGGCGCCGCGCGAGTTCGAGATCAACATGCTCCGCTGCATCTACTGCGGGCTCTGCCAGGAGGTCTGCCCCGAGGAGGCGATCTGGCTCCAGACCAAGTACTCGATGGTCGGCCGCACGCGCGAGGAGATGGTCCACGACAAGCGCCGCCTGTACGAGCTCGGCGGCTCGCTGCCCGACGCCCACCTGAAGTGGGACCGCAAGCGGGACGAGGCGGAGCGCCAGGCGGGCGGCCACCACTGAGACCGTTTGACCTTCCCTGCCGCCATCCGGGCTGATAGACCCGGAGGGTCCCCCGTCGCCGAACGACCCATGTCCCAGGTCCCCCCGCCCCTTCCCAGGTCCGCGCCCCGCGCGGCGGGGCCGACCTACGTCATCGGCCACAAGAACCCGGACGCCGACTCGATCTGCTCGGCCATCGCCTACGCAGAGTACAAGCGCGCCGTCGGCCAGCCGGACCACGTGGCGGCCCGCTGCGGCAACTCCAACGACCGCATCGAGGCCATCCTCGGCCGCTTCGGGGCCGAGCTCCCGCCCTTCGTCGGCGACGTCACGCCCCGGGTCGAGGACATCATGCGGCGCGACCCGCACACCGTGACGGAGGACAGCACCTGCGCCGAGGCGCTGGAGCTCCTCGACCGCCACGACATCCGCGCCCTGCCCGTGGTGGACGCCGAGGGCCGCCTCCGGGGGCACGTCTCCATCTTCGACCTCGGGGACACCTTCATCCCCAAGCCCCGCCAGGCCACCTCGATGCGCCGCGTGCGCAGCAGCGTCGCCGCCATCGTCCGCACGCTCGGCGGCGAGGCCGACGTCCTGCACGACGCCGACCGGGTGGAGGAGCTCTTTGTCCGCGTCGCCGCCATGGAGCTCGCCTCCTTCGGCAAGGCCGCCGCGGCCGAGGGCATCTCCGCCGACCGGAGCGTGATCGTGGTGGGCGACCGCCGCGACGTCCACGCCAAGGCCATCGAGATGGGCGTCCGGCTGGTCGTCGTGACGGGCGGCCACGCCATGGACCCGGAGCTGCTCGCCCTCGCCCGCGAGCGCGGCGTCTCGGTCACCCGCGCCCGCACGGACAGCGCGACCACCGCATGGGCCGTGCGCGCCGCCCACCTGCTCGGCGGGCTCCCCCGCCGCGATACGCCGACCTTCCTCCCGCAGGAGAAGCTGGCGCTCGTCCGGCGCCGCATCGTCCAGTCCAACGCGCTCATCAACTGCGCGGTGGACGAGGAGGGCCGCCTGCGCGGCGTCTTCACCAAGTCCGACATCCTCCGGCCGCCCTCCACCCGCCTCGTGCTGGTCGACCACAACGAGCTCTCCCAGGCCGTCGACGGCGCCGCGGAGGTCGAGATCGCCGAGGTCATCGACCACCACCGGCTCGGCAACCCGCCGACCCAGCAGCCCATCCTCTTCATCAACCGGCCGCTCGGCTCGACCTGCTCCATCGTCGCCGACCTCTTCCGCGCCGCGGGCCTGCGGCCCTCGCCCCAGGTCGCCGGCCTGATGATGAGCGGCATCATCTCGGACACCCTGCACCTGCAGAGCCCCACCGCCACCCCGCTCGACGCCGAGCTCCTGGCCTGGCTCTCGGGCATCGCCGGCTGCGACTCGCGCGCCCTGGCCGAGCTCATCTTCTCGGCCGGCTCGGTGCTGGCGCGCTGCTCGGCCGAGCAGGCCGTGCGATCGGACTGCAAGGCCTACGAGGAGAACGGCGTCCGCTTCTCCGTCTCCCAGGTCGAGGAGCTGGGCTTCGCCGCCTTCTGGCGCGAGGCCGACGCCCTGCTCGAGGCCCTCGAGCGCCACCGGGCCTCCCAGGCCCTCGCCTTCTCCTGCCTGCTGGTCACCGACATCGACACCCAGGGCTCGCTGCTGCTCATCCGCGGCGACGCCGACGTCGCGCGCGCCATCACCTACCCGGTCAAGCGCGCGCCCGACATCTTCGACCTGCCCGGGATCGTCAGCCGCAAGAAGCAGCTCCTGCCCTACCTCACGGGCCTGCTCGCCGAGGGAGGCGCGCAGCGATGACGCCCGAGGAGGCCATGCTCCGCCGGATGTCCCGCCCCGGCTACCAGCCGATGCGGCTCGAGGAGCTCGCCCGCGAGATCGGGGCGGACCGCGACGCCTACCAGCGCCTGCGCAAGGTCGTCCCCCGCCTCGTGCGCTCGGGCGCGCTCGTGACGGTCGGGCGCGACCGGCTCGCCCTGCCCCCTCGGGACGACCTGCTCGAGGGCACCATCCTCTTCCGCGGCAGCGGCTCCGCCCGCGTGGTCTTCCCGGCGGACGAGCACGGCAAGGCGCGCGACCCGGTGCACATCCACGCCACCGACACCGGCGTCGCCCTGCACGGCGACAAGGTGGCCGTCCGCCTCGACCCGCCGCGCCGCGACCGCGAGGGCGGCGACTGGGGCACGGCGAAGGTCGTGCGCGTCGTCCAGCGCGCGCTGACGGAGGTCGTCGGCACCCTGCGCCGCACGCGCCTGGCTTGGTACGTCATCCCGGACGATCCCCGCATCGTGCGGGAGATCGCCGTGCGCGACCCCGCCCGATCGGGCCTCCGCCCGGAGCCCAAGCCCGACGACAAGGTCGTGCTCCGCCTCGACCCGTGGGAGCGCCGGACCGCCGGCCCGACCGGCACGCTCATCGAGGTGCTCGGCCTCACCCACACGCCGATGGCCGAGTACAAGGGCATCCTGCGCCAGTACCGCCTGCGGCCCGAGTTCCCCGAGGCGGTGGAGGCCCAGGCCCGCTCGTTCGGACGCACCGTGCTCGCGGGCGACCTCGCCGGGCGCTCGGACTTCCGCGACATCCCGACGCTCACCATCGACCCGGACGACGCGAAGGACTTCGACGACGCCCTCTCCGTCCTGCCCCTCCCGGACGGCGGCGTCCGCGTGGGCGTGCACATCGCCGACGTCTCCCACTACGTCCGCCCCGGCTCGGCGCTCGACGCCGAGGCGCGCGAGCGCGGCAACTCCACCTACCTCGTCGGCACGGTCATCCCGATGCTGCCCCACGCGCTCTCGAGCGGCCTCTGCTCGCTGGTCGAGGGCGAGGACCGGCTGGTGAAGTCCGTGCTGGTCGACTTCGGCGCCGACGGCCGGCCGGCCGGGTTCCATTTCGCCAACGGCGTCATCCGCAGCCGCAAGCGCCTGACCTACCGGCAGGCGCTCGCCTTCCTGCGCGAGGACGACAACGAGAAGGTCCGGGCGGTGGCGCCCCCGCCCGCCCACCAGACGGGCTTCCCCGGCCGCGCCCTGGCCTCGCTCGACGACGCCGAGCTGGACCTCATCCGCGGCCACGTGCGCACCCTCTGGTCGCTCGCCTCGCGCCTGCGCCGGGAGCGCTTCGCCGAGGGCGCGCTCGACCTCGACATGACGGAGATCAAGCTCTTCGTCGACGCCGAGGGCTACGCCGACCGGGCGGAGGTCGTCGAGCACGACGAGTCCCACCAGCTGGTCGAGGAGTTCATGCTCCTGGCCAACGAGGCGGTGGGCCGCACCCTGACCAAGGCCCGCATCCCCCACGTCTCGCGCGTCCACGACGAGCCCGACCCCGAGAAGCTGGCCTCGCTGCGCGAGACGCTGGTCGTGGCGGGCGTCAAGGTGGGCGACCTCACGCGACGGCAGGAGATGGTCAAGGCCCTCGCCCTCCTCAAGGAGCGCGACGACGGGCACGTGCTCCGGGTGCAGCTCCTGCGCTCGCTCCGCCAGGCCTGCTACCGCCCCTCGGCCGACGGCCACTACGGCTTGGCCAAGC
>CAIPVK010000151.1 GCA_903868455.1 uncultured Opitutia bacterium | reverse complement strand
TTCCCCCCGCCCGCCGACTTCGTGGCCAAGGCCCGGGTCAAGGGGATGGACGGCTACCGGGCGCTCCATAAGCGCTCCCTCGACGACATGGAGGGCTTCTGGGCCGACGAGGCCAGGAACCTCCACTGGTTCAAGCCCTGGAACAAGGTCCTCGACGAGTCCCGCAAGCCCTTCTTCCAGTGGTTCACCGGGGCCAAGACCAACCTGGCCTACAACTGCCTCGACGCCCAGATCGCCAAGGGCCTCGGGGACAAGGTCGCCATCGTCTTCGAGGGCGAGCCCACGCCCGACGGCAAGGCCGAGGTCCGCCGGCTGACCTACCGCGACCTGCACCGCGAGGTCTCGCGCTTCGCCAACGTCCTCAAGGACATGGGCCTCCGCAAGGGCGACACCGTGGCCGTCTACATGCCCATGGTGCCCGAGCTCGCCATCGCCGTCCTGGCCTGCGCCCGCATCGGCGTCGTCCACTCCGTCGTCTTCGGCGGCTTCTCCGCCGAGTCCATCCGCGACCGCGTGAACGACGCCTCGTCCAAGGCGGTGCTCACGATGGACGGCGGGTGGCGCCGCGGGAAGTTCCTGCCGCTCAAGCAGACGGTCGACGAGGCGGTCAAGGACTGCCCCAGCATCCGCCACGTGCTCGTGCTCCAGCGCCACGAGGGCAAGCCCGACGCCGGCTGCGCCATGCAGCCCGGCCGGGACCTCTGGTACCACGAGGCGGCCGCCAAGGTCGGCGCCGACTGCCCCGCCGAGGAGCAGGACGCCGAGGACATGCTCTTCCTGCTCTACACCTCCGGCTCCACCGGCAAGCCCAAGGGCATCATCCACACCACCGGCGGCTACATGGTGCACGCCTACGCGACGAACAAGTACACCTTCGACCTGCGCGGCGACGACCTCTTCTGGTGCACGGCCGACATCGGCTGGGTCACCGGCCACACCTACGTCGTCTACGGCCCCCTGCTCAACGGCTGCTCCGTGCTGATGTACGAGGGCGCGCCCGACGCGCCCGACTTCGGCCGCTTCTGGAAGATCATCCAGGACCACAAGGTCAGCGTCTTCTACACCGCCCCCACCGCCATCCGCGCCTTCATGAAGTGGGGCGACCAGTGGGTGACCAAGCACGACCTGTCGTCCCTGCGCCTGCTCGGCTCGGTCGGCGAGCCCATCAACCCCGAGGCCTGGCTGTGGTACCACAAGCTGGTCGGCAAGGAGCGCTGCCCCATCGTCGACACCTGGTGGCAGACCGAGACCGGCGGCCACATGATCACCCCGATCCCCGGCTGCACGCCCACCAAGCCCGGCTCGGCCACCCTGCCCTTCTTCGGCATCGACGCCGCCGTGCTCGACGAGCAGGGCCAGGAGACCGACCACGGCATCCTCGCCATCCGCCGCCCCTGGCCCGGCATCATGCGCGGCATCTACGGCGACGAGAAACGCTACGTCGAGGCCTACTGGAGCCGCTGGGGCGGCAAGTACTACTTCCCCGGCGACGGCGCCATCCGCGACAAGGACGGCTACCTCTGGATCACCGGCCGCGTCGACGACGTCGTCAACGTCTCGGGCCACCGCATCGGCACCGCCGAGCTCGAGGCCGTCTTCATCCAGAACAAGGCCGTGGCCGAGTCCGCGGTCGTGGGCGTGAAGCACGACCTCAAGGGCCAGGGCCTCATGGCCTTCGTCATCCTCAAGGCCGCCGCGGCCGGGACGGACGAGGCCGCGCTCGCCAAGGAGCTCAACGCGATGGTCGACACCCAGATCGGCAAGTTCGCCCGCCCCGAGCGCATCGTCTTCGTGCCCGACCTGCCGAAGACCCGCTCCGGCAAGATCATGCGCCGCCTCCTGCGCGACGTCGCCGAGGGCCGCGAGCTGGGCAACGTCTCGACCCTGGCCGACCCCGCGGTCGTCGAGGCCATCAAGCGCAAGTTCACCGGCGCCTGAGCGCCCCCGAGCCCGCCCCCGGGGCCCGCCGAGAGGCGGGCCCCTTGCTTTGCCGCCTATCGCCGCGAGCCCGCGGGCGGGAGCAGATCCGCCGCGTCGGCCGTGGCCAAGACACGCACACCCTCGACGCGCCGCCCCATCAGGTGGCCGAAATGCCGTCGATCGCCGGTCACCAGACAGTCGCAGCGCAGCGCGATGGCGGCCCGAAGCACCGGGATGTCCTTCTCGGGTAGGCCGTGGTCCGGCAGTCGGGGCGAATCGGCGTGGAAGGACGCGACCTCGAGGGATTCGAGCAGCTCCCGCAGACGATCCTGCGCCGCCGCGGGAAGGTTGCGCGTCGCCTCCTCGACGACGAAGCCATCGACCACCAGGCGATGTCCGGCCGCCTGCAGCTGCTCCAGCAGGATCCGGACCGCGCCGCGGCGATGCGCGGCCGACCAGAGGATGTTCGCGTCAAGGAAGACCCTCACTCACCCCTTGCGGCGGCGGGCGAGCCGCTTGGCCAGCTTGGCCTCCTCGACGGCGAACTCGCGGAGACGAGCGGGGGTGTAGGTCTCGACGGGCACCACCGACGAGGGCCGGAGCAAGACGCCCTCGGGCGTCACCTCGGCGAGAAGGACATGGTCGGGCCCGAGGCCCATCAGGCGACGGATGCGGGCGGGCAGGGTCAGGGTGCCGCGCGGGTTGACGGTGATGACGGAC
>CAIPVK010000150.1 GCA_903868455.1 uncultured Opitutia bacterium | reverse complement strand
GGTGGAGCTGCCGGCGCTGACCGACAAGGACCGGCGCGACGTCGCCCTCGGCTGCGCCGTCGGGTGCGACCTCTACGCCCTGTCCTTCGTGCGCGAGGCGGCGGACGTCCGCGCCCTGCGCGAGCTCCTCGCCGCCCACGGCTCGCGGGCCGGGATCGTCGCCAAGATCGAGGACCAGTCGGCCGTCGACCACCTCGGCCCGATCGTGACGGAGGCCGACGGCCTGATGGTCGCGCGCGGCGACCTCGGCATCGAGATCCCCTACGAGACCCTGCCTCTCGTGCAGCGCCGGGCCATCGCCCTCTGCCACGCCGCGCGCAAGCCGGTCATCGTCGCGACCCACATGCTCGAGTCGATGATCCAGAACCCGGTGCCGACGCGCGCCGAGGTCTCGGACGTCGCCAACGCCGTGGCCGAGTCGGCCGACGCGCTCATGCTCTCGGGCGAGACCACCACCGGCCGCCACCCGCTGAAGTGCGTCGACGTCATGGCGCGCATCGCCGAGGCGGTCGAGCGCGACCGCCCGCCCGCGATGACGCCCGAGCCGGCGACGGACACGCCCAAGGCGCGGCTCCTGCGCGCCGCGGCGGGCCTCGCGCGCAACCTGGGCGGCGCGGGCCTGGTGGTCTTCACGCGCAACGGCGACCTGCCGCGCGTGCTCGCCTCGATGCGCCCCGCGGGCTGCGACATCCACGCCTTCGCGGAGGACGCCGGCGTCGTCCGCCGCATGCGCCTGCTCTGGGGCGTCGAGCCCCACCACATGCCGTTCGCGGGCGGGGCCGACGCGACGATCCACGCCGCGCTCGGCCACCTGCGCGACACCGGCCGCTGCCTGCCGGGCGAGCTGATGGTCATCGTGACGAACGTCATCCTCGGCGAGGGGATCATCGACAGCATCCAGCTGCGCGACGTCCCTCCCCTGCCCTCCGCGGGCAAGGCGCCGGCTCAGCGCCCCTCGAGGCGCGCGAAGTAGAGCCGGGCCAGCGCCTGGGTGCCGAGGTCGGCGTCGCCGGCCGCCTCGACCTCGCGGTAGAGGCGCGCGGCGAGGTCTAGCCCGGGCAGGTCGGCCTTGGCGGCGCGCGCGGCGGCGAGCGCGAGGCCGAGGTCCTTCGTGAAGTGGCGGACGTAGAAGCCGGGCGCGAAGTCGCCGCGCAGGACGCGCGGGGCGAGGTTGCTCAGGCCCCAGCTGCCGGCGGCGCCGCCCGAGATCGACTCGAGCACGGTGGCGGGGTCGAGGCCGGTGGCGCGGGCGAAGGCGAGCGCCTCGCAGACGGCGACCATGCCGGAGGCGATGGCGACCTGGTTGGCGAGCTTGCACAGCTGGCCCGCGCCGGGCCCGCCCTGGCGGACGATGGTCTTGCCCATCGCGCCCAGGAGCGGGAGCGCGCGGGCGAAGCCGGCCTCCGGGCCGCCGACCATGATGGAGAGCGTGGCCTCGCGCGCGCCGCGGTCGCCGCCCGACACCGGGGCGTCGAGGGCGTCGCAGCCGCGCGCGGCCGCGGCGGCGGCGAGCTCGCGGGCGAGCGCGGGGTCGGAGGTGGTGAGGTCGACGAGGAGGGAGGGCGGGCGGGCGGCGGCGAGGAACCCGGCGGGCCCGCGCCAGACCTGGTCGACGTCGGCCGGGTAGCCGACCATGGAGAGCGCGGCGTCGGCGCCCTCGGCGGCGGCCGCGGGCGAGTCCGCCCAGGTGGCGCCCGCGGCGAGCAGGCGCTCGGCCTTGGCGCGGGTGCGGGTATGGACGGCGACGGCGTGGCCGGCGGCGAGGAGGTGGCCGGCCATGCTCGAGCCCATGACACCGGTGCCGACGAAGGCGATGCGCATGGCGCGAGCAAAGCGGACGCGACCCGCCTTCCAAGGTCGAAGTGGCGGCGGGCTTGCCAGCGGCCGGCGACCGTGGGAAGGTGACGCATGGCCGACCGCGAGCCCCTGAGCGTCACCGACCTCGCCGAGGTCCTGCGCGGCCACGTCGCCGGCCTCGGGTATGTCGAGGTCGTGGGCGAGGTGACGGGCTACAAGGTCTACGCCGGGTCGGGCCACCATTACTTCTCGCTCAAGGACGAGGGGGCGACGGTCGCCTGCGTGCTCTACAGCTTCGCGTCGCGCCGGGTGGCCGCGCGCATCGCCGACGGCCAGCGGCTGGTCGTCCGGGCCAAGCCGGACTTCTACGGCCGCATGGGCCGGCTCTCCCTCGTCGTCGAGCAGGCGCGCGCGGCCGGCGAGGGCGACCTCTTCCGCCGCTACAAGGAGCTCGAGGCCCGGCTCAAGGCCGAGGGGCTCTTCGACGAGGAGCGCAAGCGGCCCCTCCCCGAGTTCCCGCGCCGCGTGGCCTTCGTGACCTCGCCCTCGGGCGCCGTCTGGCACGACTTCACCGAGGTCCTGCGCACGCGCGGCTGGGCGGGCGAGGCCTGGCTCGTCCCCGCCACCGTGCAGGGGCCCTCGTGCCCGCGCGAGGTGATCGCCGGCCTGGCCCGCGCGGCGCGCATCCCGGGCATCGACCTGATCGTGGTCGGGCGCGGGGGCGGCTCGATGGAGGACCTCTGGGGCTTCAACGACGAGGCGCTCGTCCGCGCCGTCGCCGCCTGCCCCGTGCCCGTGGTCTCCGCCGTGGGGCACCAGACGGACTTCACCCTCTGCGACTTCGCCGCCGACCGGCGCGCGGAGACGCCCACGGCCGCGGCCGAGCTCATCGCGTCCGGCCGCTCCCGCCTGGTGGAGCGCGTCCGCCTCCTGCGCGCGCGCCTCGGCGGGGCCTCGCCCGGCGCCCGCCTGCGCGAGGTCCGCGCCGACCTCGGCTATCTCGAGGACCGGCTCGGCTCGGCGGTCGCGGCCGCGCTCGGGGAGCGCCGCGAGGCGCTCGCCCGCCTCCGCGGCGAGCTGCACCGGCTCTCCCCGGCGGCGCGCCTCGGCGTGGCGCGCGAGCGCATCGCCCAGCTCCGGCGCCGGCTCGGCGCCTCGGGCATCGAGTCGACGCTCGCGCGCGGGTTCGCGCTGGTGCGCGACGCCGAGGGGCGCGTGGTGACGTCCAAGGACGGCGTGCGCCGCGGCGAGCGGGT
>CAIPVK010000149.1 GCA_903868455.1 uncultured Opitutia bacterium | reverse complement strand
GCGCCCCTGCACGCGCGACAACCGGCCGTTCCTCGGAAGGCACCCCTCGCGGACGCGGCATTGGCTCCTCAACGGGCTGGGCCCTCGCGGCACGGTGTGGTCCGCGACCGCGGTCGACGCGCTCGTCGCGAGCCTCCTGGACGGCGCTCCCCTGCCGCCGCGGCTCGACCTCGCGCGCCCGGTCCGCGAGCGCGATCAGGACGGCAGCCCGTGATACAGGTGGGCCAGCGTGGCGACACCCAAGCCTGCGGCCAGCGCCCGTCCCCATAGCCGCTCGCGCTCGCCGCGGTGCGGCGCGCCCCAGCGTCCCCAAGCCCAGCAGCAGGCGGCGAGGAGCACGAGGCCGAGCGAGGCGTCGCGCACCCAGGCGGCGTCGGTCACCTGCGCGCCCAGCACCCACAACAGGTAGACGGCGTAGGCGAAGAGCGGGAAGGCCATGGCCTGCTTGAGCGTCTCCATCCACTCGCCGGGTTTGGGCAGGCGTCGGCCGAGCGCCGGCCAGGCGACGAGCAGGACGTAGGGCAGGGCCATGCCGAGGCCGGTCACGGCGAAGAAGAGCAGCGTCTCGGCGGGACCGCGGCGCGCGTCGAGCGCGTAGCCGAGGGCGGCGCCGAGTCCGGGCGCGGTGCAGGGTGTGGCGACGGCGGTGGCGAGCACGCCGGAGAGGAAGGCTCCCGAGTCGCCCTTGGCGCCCGCGGCGCTGGCGAGGCCGGTGCCGATCTCGAAGGCGCCGGCGAGCGACATGCCGAGGACGACCATCAGGGCGGCGGTGCCGAGCACGAAGCCCGGGGATTGCATCTGGAAGCCCCAGCCGACCGCCTCGCCGCCCGCCTTCAGGCCGAGGATGACGGCGCCGAGCGCGAGGAAGCTGACGAGGACGCCGGTCGCGTAGGCGAGCGACTGGCGCACGGCGACGGCGCGGTCGCCGCCGGCCTGCCCGGCGAAGCCCAGGACCTTCAGGCCGATGACGGGAAAGACGCAGGGCATCAGGTTGAGCACGGCGCCGCCGACCAAGGCCAGCAGGAGCATCCAGGCCGCGGAGACCTGGGAATCTTCCGAGGCTACCTTCAGGCGGGCTCCCGTGAGCGAGGCCGCGAGGCCGTCGCGCACGAGCTGGGCCGTGAGGATCTCGGGCAGGACGACGGGCTCGGCGCCCGCGCGCAGGAAGACGTTGAGCGGGATGCCCTGGCGGCCGTAGGTCGCGAGCTCGGCGCGGATGACCTCGTCGCGCCGGTCCCAGTCGGCGCGCATCAGGACGACGCCCGCCTTGGCCAGATCGGCGCGCAGGGCGTCGTCGTAGACGCGCTTGTTGACCTGGCAGGTGGCGCACCAGCGCGCGGTGAAGTCGACGTAGACGGTGCGCCCCTCGGCGAGCGCCTTGGCCTGTGCCTCGGGCGACCACGGCGTCCAGGTCGGGCCGTCGGTCCCCGCGGGCTTGGCCGTCGGTCGGGCGTCGGTCGGCTTGGGCGCGGTCGAGTCCTCGGCGGGCTTGGCGGCGCCACCCGAGGCCGGCGTCTCCAGCTCGATGCGTACCTGGACCCAGCGGGTGCCGCCGGTCCGCTTGTCCCTCACCTCCGCGACATAGCCGAGGGGGCCGTCCGCGAGCCCCTCGGGAGCGTCCTTCAGGCTGAGGTTCGAGAAGGCGAGGGCGCGCGGCTTGCCGTCGGCTCCGGCCGGCGCGGCGGTCATGGCCATGGGGCCGAAGGTCGTGGCGGGCGCGACGAAGTTGCGCTCGGGGAAGAAGGCGAGGGGGCCGACGACCGGCGCCAGCGAGCCGCCGGCGAGCTCCTGGGTGACGCGCAGGGAACGTCCGTCGGCCGAGAGGCGTCCGCGCACCGTCAGGGTCTCGCTCGGCACGCGGTCGAGCGAGGCGCGCGCGCCCGCGGGAATCGTCGGTTGGGAGGATGCGCCGACGGGGATGACGAGGGCGACCTCGCCCTCCTGAGGGTAGCATCCGGCGTCGTCGCACTCCAGCCACTCGACCTTGGCCCGCAGGCGCAGGGAGCCGGAGGCGTCGGCGGGGACCTTGCCCTTGAGGAAGAGATGGGTCTCGCCCTCGTGCACGAAGTTCATGACGCCCGACTGGTCGTAGCGGATCGGCGCCGGCCAGCCGACCGCGCCGTCGAAGGCGATCCCGCCGTCCTCCAGCCACTTCCAAGTCGGCGCCTGTCCGGCGTCCCCCGGGTTCCTCCAGTAGATGTGGAACTTGGGCTCGCTGCGGAAGCGCAGGGCGAGCCTCAGCTCGCCGCCGGGAACGGCGTGGCTGTCGAGGGCGACGAGGGCGACCTCGGTCCGCGCGGGCTGCGGCTGGAATTGCGCGAGCAGGGGGGCGGCGAGGGAGGCGAGGAACGCGATGAGGCGCATGGTCGAACCCTAAGCGCCGCCGCCGGGGCTTAAAGCCTAATGCTCACCAGGCGAGCGTCAGCTCGGCGGTCGCGGCCGACGAGGGGTCGGGGCGGCCGAGCAGCGAGGCCTCGATGGCGGCGGGGGAGCGACGGACCTTGCCCTCGAAGACGACCTTGCCCTTGGCCTTCACGGTGACGGGCCGGTCGAGGTCGAGGAGCTTGTCGGAGAGGCGCAGGGTGAGGTCGCGCAGATGGGTGGTCTCGAGCGAGATGACCTGTCCGTCCACCTTGGCGCGCACGACCTCGCCGGCGTCGACGTCGACCCCCTCGGGGATCTCGAGCCAGTAGAAGCGGCGGTGCAGGACGTCGTCCTGGCACCACACGACGGTCTTGGGCCAGGGGTCGCGCGTGAAGCCCGCCATCCAAGGCACGGCGGCCGCGTCCTCGAGGTCCATCCAATGCCCCTTGCCCGGCACGACCTTGCCCGAGTGGAGGTAACCGCCCGCGTCGGCGGCGGCCAGCGTCGCGAGCTCGGCCAGGCGCTCGCCGGCGATCGTGTTGCGATCATAGGCGCTATCCTGCGCCCCGCACCAGATGGCGAAGGGTAGGTTGCGCAGGCCCAGCGGGGAGGCCCCGTTGGGGTGACCCGCCATCATGGAGGCGGCGGCGAAGCGGTCGGCTATGCGGGGCGCGAGCTGGTAGACGCCGTCGCCGCCCGCGGAGTAGCCGAGCAGGTAGACGCGGTCGGGGTTGACGCCCTGGGTGACGACGGCGGCGGCGATGAGGCGGTCGAACAGGCCGTCGATGTGGCCCTCGTGCCAGAGGTTCCAGGTGTCGGTGGGCGCGCGCGGCGCGACGAAGATCGATCCCGGGTGCTGGTAGAGGCGGATCTGGTTGCGCCACTGTTGGTCGTTGACCTGCGGCGGGGCGCCGCCGCCGCCGTGCATCGAGATGAAGAGGTTCCAGCCGCCGGCGGGCTTCTCGCCGAAGCGGCGCTCGAGCCAGCGCAGCGACTTCCCGCCCTGGGCGATGGTCCGGGCCTTCCACTCGGCCTCGAGCTCCGGACGCAGCGCCTCGGCGCGCTTGGCCCAGGCCGCGGCGACTGCCTGCTCGGCCTCGGCGCGTCCGGGCCCGTCGGCGACCGCGGCGGGCGCGGGCGCGGCGGGCGCCTCAGGACCGGCGGGCGCCGCGGGCGACGCGGACCGACCCAGCAGGCGGTCGCGGTCGGCGGGCTCGAGCAGGGCGAGCAGGATGCCTCCGGCGACGAGCAGGCCGGCCAAGGGAAGGAGGAGGGAGCGCAGGCGCATGCCGCACCTTAGCCCGGCCGACGCCGGGCAGAAGCCCAAATCATCCGACCTGGCGGCAGGGCAGGAGGGCGGCGTCCTTCATGCCGTGGATGATCTTCTTGTCGGCGGGGCAGAAGGTGGCGAGGACGCCGGAGAGCGCGGTGGCCTCGCCCTCGACGAAGTAGTAGGGGCAGAGCCGCAGGCGCCCCTCCATGGGGGCGACCGAGCCGTCCTCGCGGTAGACCGGGTGGGTCAGGCGAGCCGGCTTGTGGTAGTCCTGGAGGATGTGCAGGGTCTCGTTCTCCGGGTCGAGGGCGTCCTCGATCGCCTCGAGCCAGGCCTCGCGCGAGACGTCGCTGCCGAGGGTGACGCTGCGCGCGCCCCAGGCGGTCTCGTGGAAGCCGCTCGCCTTGATGATGAGGTTGCGCTCACGCTGGGAGGCCGTGGCGAGCTCGGCCCAGTCGCGGATGGGCTTGCCGTCGACCGACGGGGCGTGGAGCACGGCGGTCGGCGGGAGCGCCGTCCGCTCCATGATCCAGGTGCGCGGCACGATGCGCAGCAGCGTCTCGTGCTGGTCCTCGGGCAGGTTCTCGCGCCAGTAGGCGGCGAGGACGGGGTGGTGGAGGAGGGCGAGGCCGAGCTTCTCCTCCTGGAAGGCGCGCATCGGCGGCGTGACCGCGACGGTGCCCTGCTCGACGGCCCCGAGGAGGCCGTCCGCCCCCCGGACGTTGGCGAGGTCGAAGAGCTCGAAGAAGCGGTAGACGAGGTCGACCTTGCGCGGGGCGCCGTCGACCGGCACGCAGACGTCGCTCCCGAGCGTCATGAGGTCGGCGGGGTGGACGACCCAGGTGTCCTTGCCCCGGGCGCGCAGCGTGGCGGCCAGCCACTCGAACTCCGGGCGGTAGGTCGCGGACTCGTCGGAGACGACGATCGCCACGGTCGGGTGGGCGACCGCGGGGACGAGCCCGGCGAGCGCGGCGTGGAATCGGCCCGCCATGTCGTCGCCGCCGACGATGCCCGGGGTGTCGGCGGCGTAGGTGGCGCTGAGGTAGGCGGTGAGTCCGACGCCGCCCGGCACGCTGTCGAGCTCGGTCAGCATGAAGCCGTGGTCGGTCAGCAGGAGGTCGGGCCGGAGCACGGCGGGCAGCTGCCCCTTGGTCGCGCGATGGCGGCTGTGGGCGACGAGCCCGGCGGGCTTGTGGCGGTCGAGGTAGTCGGCCACCCACGGCGCGCGGAGCTCGCCGTTGCGGAGCAGGCGCTTGTCCTGGAACGAGCGGGTGTAGAGGCGCTCGAGGGCGCGGTGGTAGCCCAGGCAGGCGTCGCCGATGCGCCTCAGCTCCGCCACCTGCGCGGCCGTCAGGGGCCAGGCCTCGGGCGAGAGGCGCCAGGCCTTGCCCTCGAAGAGCGGCTGGTCGAGCAGCCGGGCGCGGAGGGTCTCGAGGCTGGGCATGGCGGCGCGCGCCCCGGCTCAGCCGCGGCGGATCTCGGAGCCCTGGAAGCGGATGGACACCCGGTAGACCTTCTTCACGCGCTGGCGGACGGCGCCGGTGGCGAGGTCGACGTGCTCGGGGACCTCGATGCGGTGGAGGTCGACGACGGCGTGGAAGCCGCGCTCCGAGAAGATGTCGATGAACATCGAGATGGCCAGGGGGTCCTCGAGGAGCGGGGTCTCGGAGTTGACGTGGGCCATGCCCGAGATGGCGTGCGAGCGGATGATGGGGACGAACTTCTCGCGGATGAGGTCGACCACCGAGCGGAAGAGCTCGGGGTGGCGCTCGGCGTAGCCGTCGAGGCGGCGCACGAGGTCCTGCCGGGCGTGCTGGACGATCTCGCTCGCGAGGGGGATGCCGGCGATGCGGTCGTGGGTCTCGCCGCCGAGCTCGAGCGAGCTCTGGTACTGCAGCTCCTTGACGATGCGGGCCTGCACCTCCGCCAGCGTGCCGTGGGCGTTGATGAGGTGGTAGTGGAAGATGTCGCGCAGCGTCTGGAGGGGGTCGTAGGTGCGCTCCTTGAAGACGCGGTAGCGGTTGCGGGCGGCCTCCGCGTCGAGGTCGGTCTTGCGGACCTCGACCTGCGGGGCGCCGTCGGCCTTCGCCCGCCGGTTGTATTCCTGGGCCTCCTTGCCGCGCCGCAGCTGGCGGCGGACGGACTCGTTCTCGTCGACGAACAGGACGAGGATGTGGAAGCGCGGGCGGGGGAAGCGCTCGGCGTGCGGGGTCTGCAGGAACTCGCGCCGCAGGTCGTTGAGGCGGGCGAAGAGGAGCTTGAGGCACTCCACCTGGACGAGCGAGCGCGGGAAGCCGTCGACCACCGCGCCGGTGGCGAAGGCGGGCTCGAGCAGGCGGCGCAGGAGGAGCTCGATGACCTCGCGGTCGCCCACGAGCATGCCGGCGTCGATGCGCTTGCGCGCCTCGGGGCTGGAGAGCAGGTCGCTGACCACGATGGGCTGGCTGGTGTAGTCGCGCGACTTGAGGATGAACTCGGTGTTCGTGCCCTTGCCCGCGCCGGGGGCGCCGTTGAGCCAGAGGATCTCCTCGGGGAAGGCCATGTTCTCCCGGCCGCGCTCGCGCTCGAGGGCGGACCAGACGGACTCGAAGATCAGGGCGGCGTCCTTGATCTCGAGGTCGCTCACGGCCGGGGGCGTCTGCGGGGCGGGGTCGCTCATCGTGGCAAGGGTCGGAGGCAAGCCCGCGCCGCCGAGGCGGGCGAGCCAAAAGGTCAGGGCGCGCGCAGGGTGTTCCGCACACCCTCGGACCCGGGGTTGACCACCGGCAGGCCGGGCTGGTCGGAGCGGGCCCGGCGGAACTGGTAGCGGTTGATGTCCTGCATGGACAGCTGCTCCAGGCGGCGCGCCTCGCCGGAGACGGCCCGGGTGCCCATGGTGGAGACCTCGTCGCGGGAGACGCGGCGACCGCCCGGCTCCCAGGACTCGCCGAGGCGCTCGTCCCAGTTCGACGGCCGGGTCTCGGCGCGCGACCAAGGCGAGGTCGTCCGCTCGACAGCCTTGATGTCGATGGTGTCCTTCGAGCGCACCTCCGCCCCGAGGGTGTCGCCCAGCTCGATGTCGGCCCGGCGCGAGCCGACGCCGCTCAAGCGTCCGCTCCAGCGCTCGAGCGGCAGGGTCTGGGAGGTCGAGAAGCGGGGGTCGGTGGAGAGGTCCGCCATCGTCGTGGGGAACCGGTTCTCAAGCAGGTCGCTCGGTCGGCCGAAGTCGCGCAGGGCGCTGTCGGCGTCGACCGTGCCGTCCACGCCCTTGCCCGTCGCTCCGCTGACCTGGAAGGGAAGGGTGCGTCCGTCGGCGGTGGTCATGCCGCGGCCGGGGGCGGGAGCCGCCGCCGGGGCGGCGGACGTCGGGGCGGCGCCGGGCCGCGTCGGCGCGGCGGGCGTCGGGACGACGGAGGCGCCGGTATCCGTCCGTCGCGGCGCGTCTACCGGTCGGCCTTGGTCGTCGTAGCGGTAGGTGCGCGTGCCCTCGACGCCGCCCTCGGTGGTCACGCGGTAGCCGCTGACCTTGGGGGGCGGGGGCGTCTGCGCCGACGCGGTGGCGACGGCGAGGAGCGCGAGGATGGCCGGGACGCGGGACATCGCCCGTGAGCATGGGCGCCTCCCGCCCCCATGGCAAGCGAAGGGCGGGCCCGAGGGCCCGCCCGTTGCGGTCGATGGAGCCCGGGTTCAGCGCGTGGCCGCGGCGAACAGGGCGTCGGCCTTCTTCCAGTCCACCAGGTTCCAGTAGGCGTCGACGTAGTCGGGGCGGCGGTTCTGGTAACGGAGGTAGTAGGCGTGCTCCCAGACGTCCAGGCCGAGGATCGGGGTGCCGGTCACCTCGGCGACGCCCCTCATGAGGGGGCTGTCCTGGTTGGGGGTCGAGGTCACGGCGAGCGACTTGTCGGCCTTGACGATGAGCCAGGCCCAGCCGGAGCCGAAGCGACCGGTGGCGGCCGCCTTGAACTTGGCCTTCAGGCCGTTCTCGCCGTCGAGACCGCCGAAGGCCGCCGTGATCGCCGCGCCGAGCGCGCCGACGGGCTGGCCGCCGCCCGAGGGCGAGAGCGAGTTCCAGAAGAAGGCGTGGTTGGCGTGGCCGCCGGCGTTGTTGCGGACGGCGGTGCGGATCGACTCGGGGACCTTGGAGAGGTCGGCGATGAGCTCCTCGACGGTCGCGGGCGCCTTGAAGCCGGGCTCCTTGGCGAGGGCGGCGTTGAGATTGGTCACGTAGGCGTTGTGGTGCTTGCCGTGGTGGATCTCCATGGTCTGCGCGTCGATGTGGGGCTCGAGCGCGGCGTGGGGGTAGGGCAGGGGTGCGAGGGTGTAGCTCATGGTTTGGGTTCGGGAAGTCGGGTCGGCGAGGAGCCGGGGGGCGAGGGCGGCCGAGGCGAGGCCGAGGGCGGCGTTGCGCAGGAAGCGTCGGCGGCGCATGGCCTAGACGGGAAGGGCGGACCGAACGGTGTCAAGCCGCCCCGGAGGGTTCCTCGCGCTTGAGGGCGAAGTAGGCCTGGAGGATCTCGCGGCAGGGCGCCTCGAGCACGCCGCCCTGGACGGCGACGCGATGGACGAGGCCCTTCACCTCGTGGAGGGGGGTGGCGCCCCCGAGGCAGCCCATCTTCGGGTCGTTGCAGCCCCAGACGGCCCGGCCGACGCGGCTCATGATGGTCGCGCCCGCGCACATCGGGCAGGGCTCCTTGGTCACATAGAGGGTGCAGTCGTTGAGCCGCCAGTCGCCGATGCGGCGGGCGGCCTGGGTGATGGCGAGGACCTCGGCGTGCGCGGTGGGGTCGCCGGTGCGCTTGATCTCGTTGTGCGCCGCGCCGATCACCTCGCCGCCCGCCACGATGACCGCGCCGATGGGGACCTCGTTCTCGCGCCAGGCGTCGATCGCCAGGTTGAAGGCGAGCGACATGTAGAAGGCGTCGTCGCGGTTCAACTGCGACGGATGGAGCTTCTCGAAGGGGCAGGGGGCCCAGGGGGGCATGGGGAGAACGAGGAGGGGGAGCGAGGAGTGGGGAGTGGGGAGCGGGCTGCTAGGTGTGGGGAGTGGGGAGCGGGCTGCGAGGAGTGGGGAGCGAGGGTGAGACAGGGGCAGGGCGACGCTCTTGTCTGAAATGGCTACGTCGGAAGGCTACCTGCGAGCCATGGTGAGGGACGATAGGAAAATTTCAGACTTCTACATCCTGCAATTGCGACGCGCTCCCCGCACCTCGCTCCCCTTAGCCCGATTCCCCTAGCCCACAGCCTGACCCCCACTCCTCGCTCCCCGCACCGCGCTCCCCGCTCCCCATATCCCCTTGACTCCCGGCCGCCTTGCCGCGTTCCTCACCCCGATGTCCGAAGGCCAAATCCTTGAACTCGAGGGCAAGATCCTCCAGGTCCTCCCCGGCACGATGTTCCGCATCGAGCTGCCCAACAAGCACGTGGTCCTCGGCCGCATCTCCGGCAAGCTCCGCAAGAACTACATCCGGATCAACCCGGGCGACCGCGTGAAGGTCGAGATGAACACCGCGGACCTTTCCTCGGCGACCATCACCTACCGCCTGCGCGACACCAGCCGCCCGCCCCTGGGGGCCCCGCCGCCCCGCCGCCGCTGAGCGCCCCGAGAACCCCGCCCCGGCGGGGTTTTTTATTTGCAGGCGTCCGGGCTAATATCCAAATCCTCGGTAACCAACCAAGGTTTCGCCATGCCCATCTATTCCTCCGTCCTCGACACCATCGGCCGCACCCCGCTCGTCCGCCTCAACCACGTCACCTCCGGCCTCGCCGCCGAGGTGGTGGTGAAGCTTGAGTTCTTCAACCCGCTCTCGAGCGTCAAGGACCGCATCGGCTGGGCGATGGTCAAGGCCGCCGAGGAGTCCGGCCGCCTCAAGCCCGGTGGCACGCTCGTCGAGCCCACCTCCGGCAACACGGGCATCGCCTTGGCGTTCGTCGCCGCCGCCCGAGGCTACCGCTGCCTGCTCACCATGCCCGAGACGATGTCCGTCGAGCGCCGCGTCCTGCTGCGCCTGCTCGGCGCCGAGATCGTGCTGACGCCCGGCACCAAGGGCATGCGCGGCGCGATCGAGCGCGCGACCCTCATCCGCGACGAGCTGGGGGACAAGGCGTTCATGCCGATGCAGTTCGAGAATCCCGCCAATCCGGAGGTGCACCGCCGCACCACGGCCGAGGAGATCTGGAACGACACCCAGGGCAAGGTCGACGCCATCGTGTCCGGCGTCGGCACCGGCGGCACCATCACCGGCGTCGCCTCGGTCATCAAGGGACGCAATCCCAAGTTCAAGGCCTTCGCCGTCGAGCCCGCCGCCAGCCCCGTCCTCTCGGGCGGCCAGCCCGGCCCCCACAAGATCCAGGGCATCGGCGCCGGCTTCGTCCCCAAGAACTGCGACACCGCCCTCATCGACGAGGTCGTCCAGGTGAGCAACGAGGACGCCTTCGCCACGGCCCAGGAGGTCTCCGTGAAGGAGGGCCTCGCCGTCGGCATCTCCTCCGGCGCCAACATCTGGGCGGCCCTCCAGCTGGCCAAGCGGCCCGAGTTCGCCGGCAAGCGCATCGTCACGGTCGCCTGCAGCCCCTCGGAGCGCTACCTCTCGACCGCCCTCGCGGAGAAGATCCGCGCCGAGGTCACGGCCCTCACCGCGAGCTGAGGCCGGTCCGACGCGTCATCGGGACGCCGCCGGCTGCCGGGCCTTGACTTGGTCCGCGGAAGGTGAACATTTGTTCCCATGGTGCGATTGCGCGAGATGGGGCGAGCCGACGAGGCCGCGACGGCGGCGGACTTCCCCCTGCTCGGTTGCCGGATCGCCGCGGGCTTCCCCTCGCCCGCCGACGACCACCTCGAGCGTCGCATCGACCTGAACGCCCACCTCGTGCGCCGGCCGGGCGCGACCTTCTTCCTCCGCGTCGAGGGCGAGTCGATGTCCGGCGCCGGCATCCTCGACGGCGACCTCCTGGCGGTCGACCGCTCGGCCAAGGCCGCCGACGGCTCGATCGTGGTCGTCGCCCTCGGGGGCGAGCTGACCGTCAAGCGCCTCGCGCGCGGGCGGGGCGGCTGGGAGCTCCGCGCCGAGAACCCGCGTTACGCCGCCATCCCGGTGCCCGAGGAGGGCTTCGCGGTCTGGGGCGTCGTCGTCGCCGTCGTCCGCCGCACCGCCTGACCCGTGCTCCGCGCGCTCGCCGACTGCAACAACTTCTACGCCTCGTGCGAGCGCGCGCTGAACCCGGCGCTCGAGGGCGTGCCGGTCATCGTGCTGTCCAACAACGACGGCTGCGTCGTCGCGCGCTCGTCCGAGGCCAAGGCGCTCGGCATCCCGATGGGCGCGCCCTTCTTCCAGGTGCGCCGCCTCTGCGAGACGCACGGCGTGCACGTCGCCTCCTCCAACTTCGCCGTCTACGGCGACTTCTCCGCGCGCGTGATGGAGGTGCTGGCGGAGCAGGCGAGGGACATCGAGGTCTACTCCATCGACGAGGCCTTCCTCGGCTTCCCCGACATGCCGGACGCCGAGGCGGAGGCCCTCGGCCGGCGCATCCGCGAGGAGGTGCGCGCGCGCACGGGCATCGGCGTCTCCATCGGCCTCGCCCCGACGCTGCTCCTCTGCAAGTTGGCCAACGAGCTGGCCAAGGGCGACCGCGCCTCGGGCGGCGTGCGCGTCATCCCCTCGGACCCGGCCGCGCGCCTCGCGCTGACGCGCCCGCTCGCGGTCGACCGGCTCTGGGGGGTCGGCCCCGGTCTGGCGTCCCGATTGCGCTCCCACGGCATCGTGACGGTCGCCGACCTCGCCGAGGCCGAGCCGGCCCGCCTGCGGAGCTTCGCCGGCGTGGTCGGCGAACGCCTCGCGTTGGAGGCGCGCGGCGTGCCCTGCCGCGACCTGGTCGAGGAGGCCGCGCCGCGCCGCAGCATCCTCTCCTCGCGTTCCTTCGGGCATCCTGTGACGGACCGGGCCGAGCTCGAGGAGGCGCTCGCCTACCACGCGGCCCAGGCGGCGCGGAAGCTCCGCGAGGACGGCCTCGTCGCCTCCGAGCTCGTGGGCTTCGCCCGCACCAACAAGCACCGCCCCGACGAGCCGCAGCGCCGGGCCGAGGCGGCCGTGCGGCTGGATCCGCCGACCCAGGACGCGCGTCGGCTCGCCGCCGCCGCCGCGCAGGCGCTCGCCGGGTTCTGGGAGCCGGGCTTCCGCTGGAAGAAGGCGGGGGTCTTCCTGCTCGGCCTCTCGCCGGCGGACCGCTCGCAGCCGATGCTCCCCGGCCTGGGCGCGGGCGAGAGCGAGGCGCGACGGCGCCTGATGACGGCGATGGACGCGCTCAACGCCAAGCTCGGGCGGGACGTCGTCCGGCTCGCCAGCACGGGACTCGAGCGCGCGTGGAAGGGCAAGTCGGAGCGGCTGACCGAGCTCTCGACGACCGACGCGGAGCGCCTGCCGGTGGCGAAGGCGGATGGCCCGCGGCTGCCGCGGACGCGCATCCGCTTCCACGAGTGAGGCGCCGCGGGTCCGGCTGCCGTTATCTTGCAAGCACCTCGACCTGGTCCACCTTCCCCCGTCGGTACTCCCGGAGGGTCTCTGTGTTCAGCAGCCGGGCCGCGACGGTGTCTCCCCTGAGATGGGCGTCGAGGAAGAGCAGGGTCGCCGCCCGCACCACGACCTGGACATCGTCCCGGTTGGGAGAGGGGGACGCCCGGCGTCCGCTTCCCGTGGAGTCGGTGAAGTCGAGGTGCCGCGCGTTGGACAGCCATACGAACCGATGGTCGCCCTTCGGCCAAAGGGCGAAGGCTTCCCGGCGGTTATCGGCGGGGAGCCCGTTCTGCTGACGGTCCTCGGTTCCCGATATCCCCAGGAGGGGGACCTTCAGCGAGGCGAAGCTCTCCCTGATGAAGAAGGGCTCGCCCACGCCCTGCGGTGAGAGCGCGACGCCGCATCTCACCCTTGGGTCGCCGAGATCCGGGCCCAGGCCCTTGCCGGTCCCGACCTTGGGTTCCAGCCAGTCGAGGGCGGGCCGCATGCCGCAGCACACCATGGCGGTGAAGGCGCCGAACGAGTGCCCCATCACCGCGGTCTTGCCCGTGTCGAGCCGCCCCTTCATCCGCTCGTGCGAGCGGTTCCACTCCTCGGCTTGGTCGATCGCGAAGCCGACGTCCCTCGGGCGCCCGAGGACCTCGGCGGAGTCGCGGATCATCGCGTCGAGATTGCGGGCGAGCCTCAGGCCTTCCGTCAGGCGGGCGCGGTTGCTGCCGACGTGCTCGAGGCAGAGGACCGCATATCCGTGCGAGGCGAGATGGCGGGACGCCGCGTGATGCGTGTCCCGATCGCCTCCGGCTCCATGTGACACAACCACGAGCGGGCAG
This sequence comes from uncultured Opitutia bacterium, assembly GCA_903868455.1. Lineage (GTDB taxonomy): Bacteria > Verrucomicrobiota > Verrucomicrobiia > Opitutales > UBA953 > UBA8828. Next base: position 18,906 of record CAIPVK010000149.1, on the reverse strand, counting down.
CGTCCCGTTCCGGATGGCAGGAGGACCTTGATGGGCACGATCCGACCGTCGCGCGAGCCGTCCCGGAGGACGGGGAAGTCGAGGGTCTCGACCTTGTGGGCTCCCGGGGCGTCCAGCGAGCCCGCCGCCGTCACGGATGAGGATATCATGAGCGTGAGCAGGAGGATGCGGAGGTGATTTGCCATCAATGTGACGAAACACCGCGGGCAAACCAGGTGTTTCATCCAGGTACCGCAAGGGTCCCCCGACGGAGGTGGCTGACCCGACACACCATGCGACGTCTCCTTATCATCCCGCTTATCGCGCTCATGGCTCGCGCAGGGGGCTCCGGTGCCGAACCGACGTCCTCCGACGATTTCGGTCCGCCCCGGTGGCTGACCGAGACAGCCGAGGCCCGCGGGGTGGAGCGCCGGGTCTTCGAGAGCCCCTCCGCCCGCGCGCAGGTCAGCTACCATATCTACCGTCCCGCCGCCTACGAGCGCGAGAGGGACCGTCGTTTCCCCGTGGTGTACTGGCTCCACGGTTCCGGCGGCGGCTTCTCGGGCATCCCCCAGGTGGCGAGGCGCTTCGACGCCGCGATCGAGGCCGGCAAGCTGCCGCCCTGCCTCGTCGTCTTCGTCAACGGGCTGGAGATGGGCATGTATGTGGATTGGGCCGACGGCACCCGGCCGATCGAGACGCAGGTCGTGCGCGAGCTGGTTCCCCACGTCGACGCCGCGTGGCGGACCGTCGCGCGGCGGGAGGGACGTCTCCTGGAGGGCTTCAGCATGGGGGGCTACGGCGCCGCCCGCCTGGGCTTCAAGTTCCCGGAGGTCTTCGGAGCCGTGTCGATGCTCGGCGCCGGCCCCCTGCAGGAGCGGCTCGAGCGGACCCCGCGGGCGAGTCGCATCCAGGCCGAGGCCCTGCTGCGACGGGCCTTCGGCGGCGACCAGGCGAGGTTCGCCGAGGCGAGCCCGCGACGCTGGGCCGAGGCGAACGCCGCGCGGATCGCCCGTGAGACCCCCGTGCGGATGGTCGTGGGGGAGAAGGACGAGACCCTCGGCAACAACCGCGATTTCCATGAGCTGCTGACGCGGCTCGGCATCCCCCATGGCTGGCAGGTCGTGCCGGGGGTCGGCCACGAGCCGGTGCGGCTGACGGAGGCGCTAGGCGACGCCGGATGGGAGTTCCACCGGAAGGCCTTCGGGCGGATCGTTGAGGAGCCTCGGCCTGTCCGCGCGACCGGGGAGGAGGTCCGGCTCACCTTGGCCTCGGGCGCCGACCGGCGCGCCCTTGTCTTCAACACGCCGCGCGACGGGGTTCGCCCCGCCGTGCTTGTCCTCCACGGCGGCATGGGCAGCGCGGCCCGGATGCGCGCAAGCTCGGGATTCGATCGTCTGGCCGAGCGCGAGGGATTCATCGCCGTCTATCCGGAGGGAACCGACTACGGCCAGGATCGGCATGCCTGGAACACCGGACATCTTCTCCGGCGACAGGTGCGGGACGCCGACGACGTCGCCTTCCTCGACGCGCTCATCGACCATCTGGTCGCCGAGCGCGGCGCCGACCCCTCGCGGATTTACCTGACCGGCGGATCGAACGGCGGCATGATGGGCTTCGTCTACGCGGCGGCCCGACCGCGTCGCCTGGCCGCCGTCGCGCCTGTTGTAGCCTCGATGTTCACGCTTGATCGGCCGCCGGAGGCACCCTTGCCCATTCTCATCATCAACGGGGGGAAGGACGAGGAGGTGCCGGTGGCCGGCGGCATGAGCGGCAACGCCTTGGTGCGCGGGGCGCAGGCCACGCCTTACAAGCCGATCGACGAGGTCGTGGCGTTCTGGGCAAAGGCCAACCGTTGCGCCGGCCCGCCCCTTGAGAAGGTCGAGGGCTCGGTGCTGACGCGGACGTTCGCGCCCTCGCCCGGCGGTGCCGTGGTCGAGCAGGTGCTCGACCGCGAGGGTGGGCATGGCTGGCCTGGCGCGCCAAGCCGGCGGTCCGCGCCCCCGCCGATCCAATCCTTCTCCGGCGCCGAGCGCGTGTGGGCCTTCTTCAAGGACAAGTCGCGACCGACCGCTCGCTGACCCGCCGCCCCTATCCCCCTAGTCCCCAATCCCCCTATAGTCCCCCATCCCCCGCCTCAGACCTCCCAGTCGGAACCCGCGGTCTTGTCCAGACGGACGACCTCGTCGATCGCCGACAGGACGCGGTCCGTGGATTCGGCCAGGGAGATCTGGTCGGTGCGGATATGGACGTCGGGGTCCTCGGGGCGCTCGTAGGGCGAGCTGATGCCGGTGAACTCCTTGATCTCGCCGCGGCGCGCCTTGGCGTAGAGCCCCTTGGGGTCGCGGCCCTCGCAGACCTCCACCGGCGCGTCGACGAAGACCTCGAGGTAGGGGTGGCGGGCGAGCGACTTGCGGGCGCGGTCGCGGTCGGCGGCGAGCGGCGCGATGAGGGTGACGAGCACGATGGCGCCGGTGTCGGCGAAGAGGCCGGCCACGGCCGCGGCGCGGCGCACGCTCTCGGCGCGGGCCTCCGGGGTGAAGCCGAGGTCGGCGGACAGCGCGGCCCGGAGGTCGTCGCCATCCACCCGCACCACCTGCTTGCCGGAGTCGAAGAGGCGTCGCTCGACGGACTCGGCGAGCGTCGACTTGCCCGAGCCGGAGAGGCCGGTGAGCCAGACGACGGCGGCGCCGTGCCCGGCGCGGGCGGCGCGCTCCTGGCGGCTGACGGCGCCCTCGGCCGGCTTGGCGGCCTCCTCGCGCGCCTCGGTGATGATGCCGCCGCCGGCGATGCGGACGGCGTCCTCGAGCACGAAGCGGCCGGTGACCGCGCACTCATGGTGCAGGTCGAAGGCGACGGGCGCGGCGGTGCGGATGAGCAGGTCGGCGACCGAGTCGCGCGGGACGGCGGCGGCGGGGCCCGAGGCGAGCGTGTCCGCGTCGGTCACCGAGAGGATGCGCGTGACGAAGGCCTGGACGTCCTGCGTCCCGAGGCGCAGGCGGTAGGGGCGGTCGGGGAGGAGCGGCTCCTTGCTCAGCCAGAAGAGGCGGGCGCGGAACTCGCGGCCGACGCGCGGCTGGCGGTCGGGGTGGGCCGCGATCTGGCCGCGCTCGGCGAAGATCTGGTGCTCCATGCTGAAGCCCGCGCTGCCGCCGGGAGGCACGTGGTCGCGGGTCACCCGGGGCCAGTCCTCGAAGGCCTTGACCGCGGAGCGGCGGCCGCCGGGGAGGAAGACGAGCTCGTCCGAGGGGCGTAGGACGCCGGCCTCGACCCGGCCCGCGATGATGCGGCGGTGGTCGAAGCGGTAGATGTCGGAGACGGGCAGGCGGAGGGGCAGGGCGGCGAGGTCCTCGCCGTGCTCGAGCCCGTCGAGCGCCTCGGCCACGGTGGGCCCCTTGTGCCAGGGCATGGCGGCGGAGCGCTGGACGACGTTGTCGCCGTGGCGGGCGGCGATGGGGATGAAGAGCCGGGCCTCGACGCCGAGGGAGCCGAGGAAGGCGGTGTACTCCGCGACGACCTTGCGGAAGGCCTCCTCGGAGTGCCCGACGAGGTCCATCTTGTTGACGAGGACGACGATCTGCCGGATGCCGAGCATCGAGAGCAGGACGGCGTGGCGGCGGGACTGGTCCATCACGCCCTCCTGGGCGTCGATGAGGAGGAGGGCGGCGGAGGCGCTGGCCGCGCCCGTGACCATGTTCTTGAGGAACTCGCGGTGGCCGGGCGCGTCGATGATGGCGTAGTTGCGGCGGCGCGTGCGGAAGAAGATGCGCGTGGTGTCGATGGTGATGTTCTGCTCCTGCTCCTCGAGCAGGGCGTCGAGGAGGAAGGCGAACTCGAAGTCCATCCGCTCGGCCGCGCAGGCGGCCTTGACCTGCTCGATCTTGCCGTCGGGCAGGGAGTCGGTGTCGTGCAGCAGGCGGCCGACGAAGGTGGACTTGCCGTGGTCGACGTGGCCGACGACCACGACGTGGAGCCGCTGGGTGTCGTCGGAGGGGTGGGAAGGGGAGGGGGGCACGGGAAAGGCGGGTCGGGGTCGGCGGGTGTCGCTCACATGAAGCCCTTGGCGCGGAGCTTCTGCATGGCGTTGCGCTCGTGGTGGTCCTGGGCGCGGCCGGCGCGCTCGCTGGTGCGGGTCTCGCGCAGCTCGGCGATGACGGCGTCGATGGTCGCGGCCTCGCTGGGCACCGGGTGCGTGATGGGGTGGCAGCCGAGCGAGCGGAAGCGCTTGCCGTCGCGGGCGAAGTAGAGCGTGGGGATGGGGATGGCCTCGCGGCGGATGTACTCCCAGATGTCGAGCTCGGTCCACTCGAGGAGGGGCTGGACGCGCACGTGGCCGCCCTCGGGGGCGCGGGTGGCGAACTGACCCCAGAACTCGGGCGGCTGGTCCTTGTAGTCCCACGCGCCCTCGGCGGACCGGGGCGAGAAGTGGCGCTCCTTGGCGCGCGTCGGGTCCTCGTCGCGCCGGATGCCGGTGATGAGCGCGTCCCACTTGAACTCGTCGAGCGCGGCGCGCAGCGCCAGCGTCTTGAGCTCGTGCGTCACGGTCACGGGGTCGTGGGTGGCGTAGCCGACGCCGCGGCGGATGGCGTCCTCGTTCACCCGCACGAGCAGGTCGATGCCGTGCTCCTTGCGCGCCCATTCCCGGAACTCGTACATCTCGGGGAACTCGTAGGTCGTGTCGATGTGCAGCAGCGGGAAGGGCACCTTCCCCGCGAAGGCCTTGCGGGCGAGCCAGATGAGGACGTTGGAGTCCTTGCCCATGGACCAGGGCATGCAGACGTTGCGGAAGTTGCGGAAGGCCTCGCGGAAGATGTGGATCGAGGTCTGCTCGAGGCGCGTGAGGTGGTCCATCGGGGGGACCTGGGTCGCGGGGGCGGCGGGGGCGGGGGAGGTCATGCGGAAGGTCGGCGGAGGCGGGTGTGCAGGCCGCACTCGGTCTTGTCGAAGCCGGGCCAGCGGCCGGCGCGCTCGTCGGCGCCCTCGCCGGCGGGCTTGGTGCAGACGGAGCAGCCGATGCTGCGGTAGCCGCGGTCGTGGAGCGGGTTGTGGGGCAGGCGGTGCTCCTTGAGATGGGCCCAGACGCGCTCGCGCGTCCAGTCGGCCAGCGGGTTGAGTTTCCAGACGGCCGAGCCGTCCTCGCGGGCGACGGCCTCGAGGAAGGGCGTGGCGGCGCGCGCGGCGGAGCCGTCGCGGCGCAGGCCGGTGATCCAGACGTCGAGCTCCCGCAGCTTGCGGCCGAGCGGGGCGACCTTGCGGAGGCCGCAGCAGGCGTCGGGGTCTCGCTCCCACAGCCGGTCGCCGTGGCGCCGGGCCTGCTCGGTGAGGTCGAGGTCGGGCAGGACGGACTCGACGACGATGCCGAGGTGGTCCTGCAGCACGGACTTGAGCTCGATCGTCTCGCGGAAGAGGAGCCCCGTGTCCAAGGTGAAGGCGGGAAGGTCGAGGCCGCGGCGCTTGGCGAGGTGGAGGAGGACGATGCCCGCGGGCTGGAAGCTCGTGCCGATGGCGGCGCGGGCGCCGAAGCGTTCCCAGGCCCAGGCGAGGCGCTCCCCGGCCTCCATGCCGGCGAGGCGCGCGTCGAGCGCGGGCACCTCCGCGGGGTCGAGGGGCGCGGGCGCGGGCGAGCCGCGCAGCCAGCTGGCGAGCCTTCCGAGCATCAGGCGGCCGCGGTCTCCCAGATGTCGCGGGTCGCGTCCGTCCAGTCGCCGAAGCCCTGGCCGGCCGAGCGCTCGCGGGCGTAGCGGGCGAGCAGGCCGGAGAGCAGGACGGGGATCTCGTCGAAGGGCACCGACTCCCGCCAGTTGCGGGCGAGGCGGGTGCCCTCGCGGTTGCCGCCGAGCAGCACGTTGTACTTGCCGGGGGCCTTGCCGATGATGCCGACCTCGGCGCTGTAGGGCCGGGCGCAGCCGTTGGGGCAGCCGGTCATGCGGACGACCAGCTCCTCGCCGCCGACGCCGGCGGCGTCCTGCCCCTCCTCGATGAGGGCGAGCAGGCGGGGGAAGACGCGCTCGGACTCGGCGAGCGAGAGGCCGCAGGTGGGCAGGGCGGGGCAGGCCATGCCGCGGCCGCGGACGAGGCCGGGGGCGAAGACCGAGGCGGCGCCGTGCTCGCGGAGGACCTGCTCGACCGCCGCCTTGTCGGCGTCGCGGATGTCGGAGAGGATGAGGTTCTGCGAGGCGGTGAGGCGGAAGGTGGGGGCGAAGCGGCGGGCGATCTCGCGCAGCGCGGTCATCAGGCGATAGTCCCCGGCGTCCTTGACGCGGCCGGTCTCGACGAAGAGCCCGAGGTAGGAGACGCCGTCGGCCTGGCGGAACCAGCCGAAGGGGTCGCCCTGGCCGACGAAGGCGAAGGGCTGGGCGGGCGCGAGGGGCGCGCCGAGGCGCTCGGCCAGCCGCTCGCGGAACCAGGCCACGCCCTTCTCCTCGAGCACATACTTGAGGCGGGCGTGCTTGCGGTCGGTGCGGTCGCCCCAGTCGCGATGGATGGCGATGACGGCCTTGGCGACCTCGGCGACCCGGGCGCGCGGCAGGAAGCCGATGACGTCGGCCAGGCGGGGGAAGGTCTGCTTGTTGCCGTGGGACGAGCCGAGGCCGCCGCCGGCGAGCAAGTTGTAGCCGACGAGGGCGCCGTCCTTGGCGATGGCCACGAAGCCGAGGTCGTTGGTGAAGATGTCGGTGTCGTTGTTGGGCGGCAGGGCGAAGCCCGTCTTGAACTTACGGGGCAGGTAGGTCTTGCCGTAGAGCGCGTCCTTGGGGGCGCCGGAGCCGTCGTCCTCGGCGGGGGGCGGCGCGTACGGGTTGGCCTGGTCGGCCTTGGCGCGGCGGACGACCTCGCCGAGCCCGAGGTCCAGCTGGACGCCGTCCACCCAGATCGAGTGGTAGGAGGTCGCGGTCGGGAGGAGCGCGGTGGTGACGGCGAAGGCGTCCTCCTCGATGGCGCGCGTGACGGCGTCGGTGGGGGGCGGGGTGGGCGCGGTGACGTTGCGGTTGACGTCGCCGCAGGTGGCGAGGGTCGTGCTCAGCGCCTCGTTGATCGACTTGATGAGGGGGCCGACGCCCTTCTGCAGCACGCCGTGGAACTGGAAGGTCTGTCGCGAGGTGATGCGCAGCGTGCCGTTGGCGAAGCGGCGGGCGAGCTCGTCGTACACCAGGTACTGCGCCGCGGGCACGATGCCGCCGGTCTGGCGCGTGCGCACCATGACGGAGTATTCCTTGCCCGTCTTGCGCTTGTCGCGGTCGTCCTGCTGGTAGATGCCGTGGAACTTGATGAACTGCTCGTCGTCGCCGCTGAAGCGGTCGGCCTCGGCGTTGGCGAGGGTCTCGCGGATGGTGCCGCTCAGGTCGGGCTTGGCCGTCTTGAGGAGCTCGTTCTTGGACAGAGGCTTTTCCATAAACTTGAATGTTGACTAACTAACCAAAGTTATAAGGATTAAGTCAACTCAAAACGGATGTCCGAACAGGCTCCAGGCAGCGTGGTGTTCATCGGGGCGGGCCCCGGCGCCGCGGACCTCATCACGGTCCGGGGCTTGCGCCTGCTCCGACAGGCCGAGGTCATCATCCATGACGCCCTGCAGGGCGACGAGCTCGCGCCGGAATTCCCCGCCTCGGCCCTGCTCGTCCCCGTCGGCAAGCGCTGCGGCCACCATTCCGCCACGCAGGCGGAGATCCACGCCCATCTTCTCGAGCATGCCCGCGCCGGTCGGAGGGTCGTGCGCCTTAAGGGCGGCGATCCCGGGGTGTTCGGACGGCTCGGCGAGGAGATCGCCCATCTCGAGGCCAACGCCATCCCGTGGAGCGTCGTGCCCGGCGTCACCGCGGCCGTCGCCTCCGCCGCCGCGGCGGGCTTCCCGCTGACCCATCGCGGCGTGACGCTCGCCGTCACCTTCCTCACGGGCCATTGCGCGGAGGGGCGCCAGGCCGACCTCCGCCCGTTCGTCGCCACCGGCGCCACGCTCTGCCTCTACATGGGCGCGAAGCACCTCGTGGCGACCGCCGCGGGCCTGCTCGCCGCGGGCCAGTCGCCGGCGACGCCGGTCGCGCTCGTCTCCCGCGCCACCCAGCCCGGGGAGTCGATCCGCGTGGTCGAGCTCCATGAGCTCGCCTCGGGGCAGGTCGACACGGCCGCGCTTCCGACGCCCCTCATGACCGTGGTCGGCGAGGTCGTCCGACAGCCGGGTTGGCGCGAGCGGCTGCCCTGAGTCAGGCGCCGGCGGCCAGGCGCATCAGGCCCGGGTGCTCCGCGAGGAGCGGGCTGAGCCGCCACGCGACGCCCGGGGGCGCGTGCTCTCGGCAGAGCGTGTCGACGTCGCCTCCCGGCCCGGCATGACGCCCGGGCAGGAGGAAGAGCATGAGCACGGTGAAGTCGCCGGTCTGCCGCGAGGCGACGTCCGCCAGCATCGGCTCGTTGAAGGCGTAGGCCGGCCCCTCGCGACGTTCCATGGCGCAGCCGACGAGCTGGTCGGCGCCCAGGGAGAACCGTCGGCGCAGCCGGGCCGCGAGGTCCTCGCGCACCGCGGTGACGGCGGGAATCGGGCTGCCGTGGTCGCAGAGGAGGACGTCGCCCGAGCCGGGGCGCCAGCCCGAGGCGAGGAGGTTGTCGGCCAGGATCGCGGCCAGGGCGTCCTCGCGCCCGGCGCCGGCCAGCGGCGGCCGGACCTCGAGGCCGATGCCGACCTTTCGCGCGAGCTCGGGGAGGAACTCGGTGATCGCGAGGCTCGGGCCGATGAAGAGCGGGACGACCTCGAGCGTCGTCGCGCCCGCGGCCTTGGCCTCGCGCGCGTAGGGCTCGAAGGTGCGCGCGGGGACGCCGCCGAGCAGGGCGGGGTCGAGCTTGTCGCTGTGCAGCGCCGAGACGGGATCGACGGGCCGGCCGAGCAGGGAGGCGAGCTCGTCCGCGAGCTCGCGCAGGCGCAGCGTCGCCCGCGGGTTGAGCGAGCCGTTGTCGACCAGCAGGGTCCGACGGACGGTCATGAACCGCAATTTGACCCCATTTTCGCCCGAGAAAAGGCCAATCCGGGCGGTCTTTACGCTTTCACGCCCGGGCACCTGCCGACAGCATACCCCTTTCCCCACCATGCGTTCCCTACTCGCCCTCCTGCTCGCCCCCGTGGCCGTCCTGGCCTCCGAGGGTTGGCTCACCGACCTCGACGCCGCCAAGAAGCAGGCCGCCGCCGAGAAGAAGGACATCCTCATCGACTTCACCGGCAGCGACTGGTGCGGCTGGTGCATCAAGCTCGACAAGGAGGTCTTCTCGACCGCCGCCTTCAAGGCCCAGAAGGACTTCGTCCTGGTCTCGCTCGACTTCCCTCGCCGCAAGGAGCTCCCCGCGGACCAGAAGGCCAAGAACGAGGCGCTGGCCAAGGCCTGGGGCATCCAGGGTTTCCCGACCATCGTCCTGGCCAACGCCGCGGGCGAACCCTACGCCACCACCGGTTACAAGCCCGGCGGCCCCGAGACGTACCTCGCCCATCTCGCCGATCTCCGGAAGAAGAACACCCCCGAGGGTGTGCAGGCCCTGAAGGCCGAGCGCGAGAAGGAAGCCGTCGCCGCCAAGGAGCGCGAGGCCCGCGGCGCCAAGGTCCGCGCCGCCATCGAGGCCAAGGACTTCGAGGGCGCCTGCAAGCTGATCGAGGCGAACTTCCCCGCCGACATGCCCGAGCGCGCCTCGATCGTGAAGTTCAACCAGGCCCTGATGTCGCTCCAGATCGACCCCTCGAACAAGGCCCGCGCCCTCGCCCTTCTCGACGAGGCCGCCGCCTCCACCCAGAACGAGCGCGCCAAGCAGGCCATCGCCGGGATGCGCAAGCGCATCGAGGCCGACGGCGCCCCCGCCGCCCCGGCGGGCAAGTGAGCCGCTGACCTAGCCGAGCAGCCTGTCGATGGGCGCCGCGAGGACTTCCTCCGGCGCCCATCCCCTTTGGCGGAGCTCGCGGACGGACAGGCCCGCGCTGCGCTTGGCCAGGCGCCGCCCGTCGCTTCCCAGCACCAGCGGGGCGTGCGCCCAGGCGGGCGCCGTCGCCCCGAGCGCGCGATAGAGGAGGATCTGGCGCGCGGTCGAGAGGAGCAGGTCGGCGCCCCGCACGACCTCGGTGACGCCCATGGCGAGGTCGTCCGCCACCACCGCCAGCTCGTAGGAGGGGACGCCGTCGCGCCGCCAGACGAGGAAGTCGCCGAAGTCGCGGCCGGCGACGAAGGCCTGCGGGCCGCGCAGGGCGTCCTCGAAGCGCACCGTCTCGCCGTCCGGCACGCGGAACCTCCAGTTGCTCGCGCCCGGCGACGTCGCGTCCCGTCCCGCACCCACGGGTGCCCGCAGTTCCGGCGGGAAGATCGGCTCGGCGTCGTCCTCCGCGTGCGGCGCGGCGAGCGCCCGGGCGACGTCGGACCGCGACTTGTCGCAGGGATAGATGAGGCCGGTGGCGCGCAGGCGCTCCCAGGTCGCGAGGAAGACCGGGCCGCGCTCGGACTGGCGATAGGGCGCGTGCGGTCCGCCGACATCGGGTCCCTCCTGCCAGCGCAGGCCGATCCAGCGAAGGTCCTCCAGCGCGGCGTCCTCGAACTCGGGGCGGCAGCGCGCGGCGTCGAGGTCCTCGATGCGCAGGAGGAGCGCCCCGCCCGCCTGCTCGGCGCGCCGGGCGGCGAGGGCGAAGGTGCGCGCGTGCCCGAGGTGGAGCAAGCCGGTGGGCGTCGGGGCCAGGCGACCTCGATAGCCGGAGCCCATGCTCAGAGGGGGTTGTCCGTCCGCACGAAGGTCCAAGGCAGCCCCGTCGCCTTGGCCACCGCGGCGGCCAGCGCCTTCACCCCGTGGGTCTCGGTGGCGTAGTGGCCGCAGGGGTAGAGGTTCCAACCCTGCTCATGGGCGTCGTTGTAGTGCTCCTCGCGGAGCTCGCCGGTGACGAGGGTGTCGCAGCCGAGCGCGGCCAGCTCGGGGAGCGCGGAGCGGCCGCTGCCCGAGAGGATGGCCACGCGGCGGGGCCGCGGGGAGCCGTGCTCGATCGCGGTGAAGGTCCGCGGGTAGGCCTTCCGCAGGCGCGCGCGGAGTTGGGAGCGGGAAACGCCCTTGCAGAGCAGGGCGATGGGCGTGCCTTCGAAATCGAGGAACCAGCGGTCGACCTCGAGGCCGAGCTGGCGGGCGATCATGGCGTTGTTGCCGAGGCTCGGATGGGCGTCGAGCGGCAGGTGGCTGGAGTAGAGCGAGAGGCCGTGGCGGGCGAGCGCGGCGCGCCGGGCCTTGAGCACGCCTGCGCCGGGCAAGGTCGGCTTCCAGTGGATGCCGTGGTGGACGATGAGGAAGTCGACCCCGGCGCGCCGGGCCTGGGCGAAGACCCCGGTCCCGGCGTCGACCGCCGCGCCGATCTTGCGCACGGGCTTGCCGGCGTCGAACTGCAGGCCGTTGCGCGCGCCGGGGAAGTCGGCCACGGCCTTGCGGTCGGTCAGCCGGTCGCAGAGGCGGGCGAGCTCGCGCGCGGTGGGCATCGTCTCAGAGGCGCTTGAGGTGGGCCGGCGCGAAGCCCGCCGGACGTCCGAGCGTCGCGGCGTCGAAGAGGGAGGCCGGGAGCCGGTCCTTGACCGAGGCCTCGCGCACCTCGAGCAGGTCGCGGTCGCGGCTGCGTTCGTCGGTCACCGAGGCCTTGCCGAGGATCCAGACCTCGTCGACCTGCGCGAAGTCATCCGCGCGCATCGTGCGGACGGGCTTGCCGGCCTCGTCGAGCGCGGCGGCCTCGATGAGGGCGAGGTAGGCGCGGTCGAGGCCGAAGCGCACGGCGGGGGGCAGGTCCGCCGAGGGGCCGGGGCGCTTGGCGAGGTAGAGGTTGAGCGGCCGGCCGCGACGGCGCTCGCTGCCGAGGTAGGCGGTGTCCTTCCAGTCGGCGAAGGGCGCCTGGAGGTCGACGGTCGAGAAGAGGAAGCCGGGCAGCAGGGGACGCAGCGCGCCCGCGGGGATGGGCTCGGCGGCGCCGCCGCGGTTGGCCATCCAAGCGCGCGTGCCGGAGGAGGTCCGGAGCACGAGGAAGCTGCGATCGCCGATATCCACCCGCGCGGCGGGGAAGGCGTGGCGCCAGGACATCCAGAGCGTGCCCTCGGCCTTGGGCGCGGGCTTGTCCTCGTCGCGCGGGAGATGGCGCAGCTCGAACTTGGCCACGAGGTCCACCGTCAGGCCGGAGGCGCGGAAATCCGCCAGCGCCTTCGCGGCCTCCTCCGGAGGCAGGGAAGGGAGCGCGTTCGCGCGACCGACCTGGGCGAGGACCAGCGCCGGGGCGAGTCCTGCGAGAAGGACGATCGCCCGGGCGAGGCTCACTTGGCGGCGGGGGCGGGAGCGGGCGTCGCAGCCGGGGCGGGCGTGGGAGCGGGGGCGACGGGAGCCGGGGCGGCGGGCGCGGGAGCGGCCTCCGACTTGGCGGGGGCGGCGGGCTTCACCTCGGGCGTGGGGGTGACCACGGGAACGGGAGCGGGAGCCTCGCCGGCGGCGGGCTTGGCCAGGGCGTCAAGGGCGGAGGTCTCGCGCTTCTCCCCGGCGACGAAGGCCAGGTAGAGCCCGAGGCTCAGGAGGAAGAGCAGGACGGTCAGGAAGGAGGTGAACTTGGTCAGGACATTGGCCGATTCGCCCCCGAAGACGGATTCCGCGGCGCCGCCGCCGAGGGCCGCGCCCATGCCGGCGTTGGCGCTCGGCTTCTGCATCAGGATCACGAGGACGGCCAGGATGCAGACCAGGAAGAGCAGGACGATGGCGGTGGAGACGAGGAAGCCGGACATGGAAGGTAGCAAAGGGAGAGGGGGGGCGGAGGCAAGGGGAATGGGGACTGAGGCAAGGGGAAAGGGGGTGGGAAAGGGGAGGGGATGACGAGGAGGCGGAGGAGGACGACGATTACGAGGAGGCGGAGGATACGGAGGATGACGAGGAGGCGGAGGAGGACGACGATTACGAGGAGGCGGAGGATACGGAGGATGGGGAGGGGGATGGGGTGGGGATGACGAGGATGACGAGGAGGCGGACGAGGCGGAGGATGGGGAGGAGGGGCCTGCGGCCCCGGGGCGGGTTCCTCGTCATCCTAGTCATCTTCGTCTTCCTCGTTATCCACGACTTCACCCGTGCCGCGGTCGCCTCGGCGAGGCGCCCCTACCTCACCTAGTCCCCGATACCCCTAGTCCCCTATTCCCCTAGAGGCCGATAAGCCCCTTCCTCCACGCGATAAACCCTCCACGCGCCGGTGTCGGGCAGCGCGGTGCCGGTGGCGAGGATCTGGTGCTCGTCGCCGACCGCGTTCCAAAAGGCCCGCCGGCGTTCCTCGTCGAGCTCGCCGAGGACGTCGTCGGCCAGGATGACCGGCGGCGTGCCCGCGCGGCGTCCGGCACGGCGGAGCTGGGCGAGGCAAAGGGCGAGCGCGAGGAGACGTTGCTGGCCCTCCGAGGCGTAGTCCGCCGCGGGCCCCTCGCGGAACGTCAGCGCGAAGTCGTCCTTGTGCGGCCCCCGCCGCGTCGTCTCGGTGACGCGGTCGGCGGCGCGCCCCTCGCGCCAGGTCTCGGCGAGCGCGTCGGGGGCGGTGTCGGGCTGGAGGGTCATCGCGACCAGGCCCGGGAAGCCGGCGCGGGCGCAGAGCGCCGCGACCTCCGGCGCCATCTCGGCCAAGGCCGCGGCGCGGGATGCGCCGAGGGTCGCCGCCGCCGGCAGCATCGCGCGCTCGAGCGCCTCGAGCTCGTCGTCGGGGGCGCGCCCCGAGCGGAGCAGGGCGTTGCGCGACTCGATCGCCTTGGCGTAGGCGCGAAGCGCCGCCAGGTAGCCCGCGTCGGTGCCGCAGAGGGCCTGGTCGAGCCAGCGTCGGCGGTTGCCCGGGGAGCCGCGCACGAGCCGCAGGTCCTCGGAGCAGAAGGCCACGGTGGGGAAGCGCGCGAGGAGCTCGCCGGCGCCGACGGGCGTCGCGCCGTCCAGCACCGCCCGGCGCCGTCCCTTCGCCAGGGTGATCTCGACGTGGCTCGCGTGGCCGTCGGCGAGCACGGCGTCGACGCGCACCCGCGCCTCCGGCGCGCCGAGGCGCACGAGCGGCGCGATCTCCGCGACTCGGAAGGAGCGCAGGGCGGTGACGAGCCCGGCGGCCTCGATCAGATTGGTCTTTCCCTGGCCGTTGGCCCCGACGAGGAAGACGCGCGGCGCGTCGAGGTCGACGTCCGCGAAGGCGAGGTTGCGGAAATCCGCGGCTCGGACGCGGGTCAGCCGCATCGGCTCACTGGGGGATGACGAGCACCATGCCCAGGCGCAGCGAGGTCCCCCCGTTGAGCACGGCGGCGTTCGCGCGCTGGATCTCCTGCCAGCGGTTGGCCGTGCCGTAGTAGCGGCGCGAGAGGCTGGCCAAGGTGTCGCCGCTCACGACGGTGTGCTGGCGGGCGCCCGGGGGCAGCGGCCCGCGGGTCGCCGAGGGGGGCGTGGTCGGGGCGGGCGAGGCGCCGACGACGGGGGCGGTTCCGAAGCCGAAGTTGGGCGCGGGGGCCGGGACGCCGCCGCCGGGCGGCGTGGCGGGAGGCGTGCCGCGACCCTGGCGGTAGAGCTCCTCCAGCTCGCGCTTGAGCCGGCTGTTCTCGGCCTGGAGCTGGGTGATGCGCGCCGAGGCGTCGAGATTGACGGGACCGCCCTCGGGGTCGAAGGGTTGGCCGGGAATGGACTGCATGTAGGCCTTCTCGGCCGTGCGGATGAGCTGGGCGATGGAGCTCGCGCGCTCGGGGCGGGGCTTCAGGCGCTGGCTCTGCTTGAAGTGGTAGATGGCGGGCAGGGGCTCGCGCAGCTCGAGGTAGATGCGGCCGATCTCAAGGTGGGCCTCGGCGGCGTCCTTGCGCGCGTCGACCACCTTGAGGAAGGACTCGAGCGCGCGGCGGTTGTCGCCCTGCTGGAGCAGCGCCTGGCCTTGGCGGAAATCGGGATGCTCGATCTCGGGCCCCTCGCCCCCGACGCCGGAATTGTCGCAGCCGACGAGGACAAGGGAGAGGAGCAGGGCGGGAAGGGCGCGCACGGGACGACTTTCTCCGCGGGCGCGCGGACGTTCAACCCCAAAGCGGCCTCAGGACCGCCGGAGCGCCGCCGCCAGGGCCGCGGCGATGTCGGCCGATTCATGGAAGGCGAAGCCGAAGCCGGCCGCCGCTCCCGGCACCGCACGGCGGCTCGCGAGCAGGGTCTCGTCGGCCATCCTGCCCATGGCCAGCCGGAGGGCCCAGGCGGGTGCCGGTAGGAAGGCCGGGCGCCCCAGGGCGCGCCCGAGGGCGGCGGTGAACTCGGCGTTGGTCACCGGGGCGGGGCCGACGGCGTTGACCACCCCGGAGGGGCCGACCGGGGCGAGGCAGCGCCGGATGAGGCGGGTCAGGTCGTGGAGCCCGATCCAGCCCATCCACTGGCGACCGTCGCCGAGGCGGCCGCCGAGCCCGAGCCGGAAGACGGGGAGCATCTTGGCGAGGGCGCCGCCGGGACCGATGACGACGCCCGTGCGGAGGATGACGACGCGCGTGGGGGAGGGCAGGTCGGCGAGGGGCGCCTCCCAGTCGCGGCAGACGCCGCCGAGGAAGGTCGAGTCGTCGAGCGGCGCCGACTCATCGAGCGGCGCCTCGGCGTGCGCCGCGTAGCGGTTGATCCCCGACATGGAGACGAGCACCCGGGGGCGGATGCCCGCGCGGCGCAGGGTGTCGACGAGCAGGCGGGTCGTGTCCGCGCGGCTGGAGCGGATCTCCTCCCTCGCGCGCGCGGTCCAGCGCACGGCGATGCCGGAGCCGGCCAGGTTGACGACCGCGTCGGCGCCCCGCAGCGCCTCGACGTCCATCCATCCGGTGGCGACATCGTAGCCGCCCGGGCCGAAGTCGCGGGAGCGCAGCAGGACGACCTCGTGGTCGTGGCGGAGGGAGGCGGCGAGGTCGGAGCCGACGAAGCCGGTGCCGCCGAGCAGGACGACCTTGGGGCGGGAGGGGGTCATGGGGCGCGGGTGACGACGAGGAGCCAAGGCTTGCCGCTCCGCGGCTCGCGCCCGAGGCGGCGGACGTCGTGGCCGGCCTCCTCGCAGGAAAACCCGAAGGCGTCGACCAAGTCGGACTCGTCCTCGCCGCCCGGATGTCCGGTGTAGACGGCGCAGACGATCCGCCCGCCGACGCGCAGCAGCCCGAGCGCGGCGTGGAGGGCCTTGCCGGTGGTGACCGGACGGGTGACGAGGGTGCGGTCGGCGCCCGGCAGGTAGCCGAGGTTGAGCATCACGCAGTCGACCTGACCCTCCCAGCCCGCCGCCAGCTCGGCCAGCGCGGCGTGGTCGGCCACGCGCAAGTCGGCGCGGGCCTCGAGATGGGCCTCGCTGAGGCGGGCGCGCGTGGTCTCGATCGCGAGCGGCTGGATGTCGAGGGCGAGGACCTTGCCGCGGTCGCCCACGGCCTGGGCGAGGAAGAGGGTGTCGTGCCCGTTGCCCGCCGTCGCGTCGACGACCTTGCCGCCGGGTCTGATGACCTCGGCCGCGAGGGCATGGGCGGAATGGGTGAGATGCACGGTTCGGGGGGGTATGAGGAAACGGGGTGAGGACAATAGGGATGGGGGCGATGAAGAGATGAAGGGATTAAGAGATGAAGGGATGAAATGATGAAGGGATGAAATGATGAAGGATTGGGGGATGAATGATGAAGCCACCTGTGGAAGCTGAGTCGCAGGGGGGTGCGTTGTGTTTCAGTGCGGGTAAGAAAGGGAGAGGTTGGGTTTCGGTTCCGAACATCCAGCGTCTGGGTCGCCAAATCCTTCATCCCTTCATCATTTCATCCCTTGCTCCCCTTGGCTCGCCTCAGGGCAACCACGGGTATTTCCTGAAATCCGGGGCGCGCTTCTCGACATAGGCGCGATGGCCTTCCTCGCCCTGCTGGGTGAGGTAGTAGAGCAGGGTGGCGTTGCCGGCGAGCTCCTGGATGCCGGCCTGGCCGTCGAGCTCGGCGTTGAAGGCGGACTTCAGGCAGCGGATGGCGAGGGGGCTGTGGCGCAGGATCTCCGACGCCCACTGCTCGCCCTCGGCGTCGAGCCGGTCGACCGGGACGACGGCGTTGACGAGGCCCATGTCGAGCGCCTGCCTGGCGTCGTACTGGCGGCAGAGATACCAGATCTCGCGGGCCTTCTTCTGGCCGACGATGCGGGCGAGGTAGGAGGAGCCGAAGCCGCCGTCGAAGCTGCCCACGCGGGGCCCGGTCTGCCCGAACACGGCGTTCTCCGCCGCGATGGTGAGGTCGCAGACGACGTGCAGGACGTGGCCGCCGCCGATGGCGTAGCCCGAAACGAGGGCGATGACCACCTTGGGCATCGAGCGGATGAGGCGCTGGAGGTCGAGGACGTTGAGCCGAGGTACGCCGTCCTTGCCCACGTAGCCGCCGGCCTGGTCGCCTCGGATGCGCTGGTCGCCGCCGGAGCAGAAGGCGTGCTTGCCGTCGGTCTGCGGGTTGGCGCCGCGCAGGAGCACCACGCCGACGGAGGTGTCGTCGCGCGCGTCGGAAAATGCTGAGATCATCTCGGCGACGGTGTCCGGGGTGAAGGCGTTGCGGCGGTGGGGGCGGTTGATCGTCACCCGCGCCACGCCATCCTTCTTCTCGTAGAGGATGTCCGAGTAGGTCCCCGCGCTGGTCCAGCCTTGGCTCATGGAGCGCATTGAGGGGGAAATCCCCCGCAAGGCGAGCCAAGGACCGCCTGCGCTTGAAAAACCGCCCGTCTTCGGCTTGCTGGAGGCATGTCCAAGCCCACTCCCGAGCAGCTCCAGCAGGTCGCCCGCTGGGTCGCCGACGGCGCCTCGCTCGCCGAGGTGCAGTCCCGCCTGGCCGCCGACTTCGGGATCTCGATGACCTACATGGACGTCCGTTTCCTGGTCGACGACCTCGGCGCCACCCTCGTCGACAAGCCCGAGCCCAAGCCCGCCGAGCCCCTGCCCGAGGCCGTCGCCGAGGCCCCGGCGGAGGCGCCTGCCGCCGATTCCCTGGCCGAGCCCGCGGCCCCCGGCGCCGCCAAGGTCAGCGTGACCGTCGACACCCTCGCCCGGCCCGGCGCCGTCATCAGCGGCAAGGTCACCTTCTCCGACGCCCAGGTCGCGGATTGGTATGTCGACGAGATGGGCCGCCCCGGCCTTCTGCCGGCCACGCCCGGCTATCGCCCGAGCAACGAGGACATCCGCCAGTTCCAGATGCTCCTCGAGGCGGAGTTCCAGAAGCGCGGTTACTGAGGGCTCACTCGGCGCCCCGTCCGGCAAGCAGCGCCGCCGCCAGGGCGAGGTCGCTCGCGCGCGTGATCTTGGGATTGGGGCCGTCGCCCTCGACCAAGGCCACCTCGCCGCCCGCCGCGCCCATCACCGAGGCGTCGTCCGTCGCGCGGATGCCCGCGGCGCGCGCCTTGCGATGCGCGGCCAGGATGTCGGCCGCGCGGAAGACCTGGGGCGTCTCCGCGAGCCAGACGAGCGCGCGGTCGGGGGAGTCCGCGATCGCGGCGCCGTCCGTCCGGGCGATCTTGACGGTGTCCGCGCTGCGCGTGGCGAGGATGGCGCCGCCGGTCTCGGCCGCGCGCGCGACGACCTTGCGGATGGAGGCGGGGCTGACGAGCGGGCGCGCCGCGTCGTGGATCGCCACCAAGCCCTCGGCGCCGACGGCCTCCAGGCCGGCAAGGACGGAGTCCTGGCGCTCGGCCCCGCCCTGGACCCAGCCGGCGACGGGGAGTCCGGCGAGCGCCGCCGCGAGGCGGACCCGCTGGGCCTCGTCGCGATAGGTCACCCAGGCGCCTGCAAGCCCGCCCGCGGCCGCGAAGGCCTCGAGCGAGCGCCGCACCACCGGGACGCCGGCGAGCGGCGCGAGCACCTTGTCGCCCACCGCGCCCTGCATCCGCTTGCCGGAACCGGCGGCGAGGAGCAGCAGGCGGAAGGGCTGGGCGCTCATGCGACCTCGCCGATCTCGCGGCGGATGC